>CAIQMJ010000498.1 GCA_903872875.1 uncultured Variovorax sp. | reverse complement strand
TGCCGGCCAGCTCGGTGAGCTTGGTGGCCAGCGCTTCCTGGCCCGGCACATGGTAATAGTTGCAGCTATGGATGATCTTCGCGATCTGGTCCTGCAAGGCCGGCACCAGTTCCGGGTGGTTGTGGCCCAGCGTGTTGACCGCGATGCCGCCGAGTCCGTCGAGGTAGGCGCGGCCGTTGGTGTCCCAGACTCGGCACCCCTGGCCATGCGACAGCGCGATCGGCAGACGGCCGTAGGTGTTCATGACGTGGGGCGACGTGGGTTCGACAGATGCGCTCATTGCGGTACTCCGGGGAAAGAAGGCGATTCGGACATGAATTTTAGGCGGCGAGCGTGACCGCTTCGTTGAGGATTGCGCATCACTGCAATGCCGAGCGGCGTGGTCGGGCGGGGGGCCAAGGATAGAATCGTTGTGCATCGCAGCACCTCGCTGTGCGCCTCACCCATCCGATGGTTTCTCCCAGCGCCAAAGAAGTTTTCATCCAGGGCCTCACGAAGGATGGCCGGACGTTTCGCCCCAGCGACTGGGCCGAGCGGCTGGCCGGCGTCATGAGTTCGTTCCGCCCCGGCGGCGCAACGCCCGGGAGCCATCTGAGCTATTCGCCGTGGTGCGTGCCGACGAGCATCGACGGCGTGAAATGCGTGATCGTCCACCGGGACCTGCGAGACCATGACGTGATGGCCTGGGACTTCGTGATGAACTTCGCCCGCGACAACGGCCTGCAGATCGTCGAGGCCTCCTGATTCCCGACACCTCGACCGCCGACAGGACGTAGTCGACGGGTTCGTTCCCGCACGGCATGCCGGCCTGGACGAAAAGACAAACACGACGCCCATGAAAAAACCGCCCGAAGGCGGTTTTTCACTTTGCTGCAGCGCACCCCTGTCAAACGGCGGATAGCCTGTTCGGGCCGTCCGGGCGATTGGCCTGAAAGATCAGGCCGCTGCGGGTGCGAGTGCCAGGGCCTTGACCTTGGCAGCCAGGCGGCTCTTGTCGCGAGCAGCCTTGTTCTTGTGGAAGATGCCCTTGTCGGCGACGGTGTCGACGACGCTCTGCGCCTTGGCGAAGAGTTCGGCAGCCTTGGTCTTGTCGCCGGCCAGCACGGCCTTCTCGACGTTCTTGACCGCGGTACGGTATTTGGAGCGCAGCGAGGTGTTCGCGGCGTTGAGCTTGACGTCCTGGCGGACGCGCTTGCGGCCCGACGCGAGGCGCGGGTTCTTCTTCTTGGGTTTAGCGGATGCCATGTTGTGTGTTCCTTGGTGTCTGGGGATGTTGCAGCAAAGCCGAAGATTATAGCTCGCCCGCCAGGCGAGCCCGCTTCGTGCCGCTTGGCCCATCCCTGACGGGGCAACGCCAGCGGCCCGGCGAAGCCGGTGCCGCGGTGCTTCTTGCCGGCGAGTCGACGTACGGCGCGCGGGTCCCGCGTCCTGGCGCCTACACTTCGGCGCCGTGTCCTTGCTCAAATCCGCCTCCACTGTTTCCCTTCTCACGCTCGCGTCGCGCATCACGGGGCTCGTGCGTGACGTCTTGATGAGTTCGGTGTTCGGCGTGAGTGCGCTGACCGACGCCTATTACGTCGCCTTTCGCATTCCCAATCTGTTCCGCCGGGTGTTGGGGGAGGGCGCATTCAGCCAGGCTTTCGTGCCGGTGCTCTCTGCCTGCAAGACGCAGGAAGGCGATGAAGGCGCCCGGCGCCTGATCGACCATGTGGGCACGCTGCTCACATGGACCCTGCTGCTGCTGTGCGTGGCCGGCGTGATTGCCGCGCCCCTGATGGTCTGGGCCATGGCCAGCGGGCTGCAGCAATCCGGCGGATTCGACGCCGCCGTCGTCATGACGCGTTGGATGTTTCCCTACATCGGCTTCATGTCGCTGGTGGCTTTTGCAGGCGGCATCCTCAACACCTGGCGCAAGTTCGTGGTGCCGGCCGCGTCGCCGGTGCTGCTCAACGTGGCGTTGATCCTGTCGATCGTGGCGGGTGCGCCGCTGTTCCGGCGATGGGGCTTCGAACCCATCTATGCACAGTGCATCGGCGTGATGCTCGGCGGGGCGCTGCAGCTGGGCCTGCAGATTCCGGCGCTGCGCAGGCTCGGCATGCTGCCCCGCATCGGCGTTGGCCTGGCTGCACTGCGCGCGGCGTGGACGGACCCCACCACGCGGAAGATCATGCGGCTGATGCTCCCTGCGCTCATTGGCGTCAGCGGGGCGCAGATATCGCTGCTGATCAACACGCAGATCGCCTCGCACCTCGCCGAAGGCAGCGTGACCTGGATCACCAATGCCGACCGGCTCATGGAGTTCCCGAGCGCGATGCTGGGCGTGGCGCTGGGTGTGGTGCTGATGCCCCAGCTCGCCGCGGCGCGCGCTGCGAAGGATGACGCCCGCTACTCGGCCATGCTCGATTGGGGCCTGCGCCTCATCGTTCTGCTGACCGTGCCCTGTGCCGTGGCGCTGCTGGTGTTTCCGCAACCGCTGGTGGCGGTTCTTTTCCACAACGGCGCATTCAGTGCGCTCGACGTGCAGCGCACCACCGTCGCGCTCATGGGCTACGGCACGGGGCTGCTCGGCATCGTCTCCATCAAGGTGCTGGCCGCGGGCTATTACGCGCGCCATGACATGCGCACGCCGATGCGCATCAGCCTGGCCACGCTCGCGCTGACCCAGGTGCTCAACATTTTCCTGGTGCCGCATCTCCAGCATGCCGGCCTGACGCTGTCGATCGGGCTGGCGCAGTTGGTCAATGCGCTGGCACTGCTGATCGGCCTGCGCCGGGCCGGCAGCTTCAAGCCGGCGCCCGGCTGGGGCCGTTTCATCGCGCAGGTGCTCATCGCAACGGTGCTGCTCGGCGCCTTGCTGGTCTGGGGCAACCAGCATTTCGACTGGATCGCCCTGCGCGAGCAGCGCCTGCTGCGCGCCGGCCTGCTGGCGCTGATGATCGCGGGGGCTGCGGCGATCTATTTCGGTGCATTGCGCATCACCGGGCTCAGGCTGCGCAGTTTCCTGCGGCACTGATCGGCCGCCGCCATTGCCGGCCCCGCCGCCTTGACGGCCCTCACAGCCTCAACTACAAAGACACATGCCTCTGAGCTTTTCGGCGCCTACCGCCCTCGAGTATTTCAGCTCGCTCGTGCAAAGCGACGAGCACTTTCCGCTCCTCGAAGCTGCGGCAAGCATCGCGCAGGACGAATACCCCGAGCTCGACGTCCAGCAGGTGCTCGGCGATGTCGACCAGTTGCTCGCGCGCCTCAAGCGCCGCCTGCCGGCCGATGCCGCACCGCTGGCGCGGCTGCGGGCGCTCAACCAGTTCTTCTTCCACGACCTGAACTTCGGCGGCAACGTCAACGACTACTACGACCCCGACAACAGCTACCTGAATGCGGTGCTGCGCACGCGCCGCGGCATTCCGATTTCGCTGGCCGTGCTCTGGATGGAACTGGCGCAGGGGCTCGACCTGCAGGCGCGTGGCGTCGGCTTCCCTGGGCATTTCATGCTCAAGGTCACGCTGCCGAAAGGGCAGGTCGTGATCGATCCGTTCACCGGGCGTTCGCTATCGCGCGAGGATCTCAGCGAGCGGCTCGAGCCTTACAAGCGCAGCAACGGGCTGGTCGGCGACTACGACGTGCCGCTCGGGTTGTATCTGCAGCCCGCCGCGCCGCGCGAGATCATTGGCCGCATGCTGCGCAACCTGAAGGAAATCCACCAGTCGCAGGAGGACTGGCAGCGCGCGATCGCCGTCCAGAACCGGCTGATCGCTCTGTTTCCCGAAGCCTGGGGCGAGCACCGCGACCGCGGACTTGCGCATGCAGGGCAGGGCAATGTCGCGCTCGCGGTGTTCGACCTCGAGACGTATCTGCAGCACGCGGAGGACGCACTGGACATCGACGTGATCTCCGAGCGCGTCCTGCGGCTGCGCCGCGCCGAGAGCTGAAGGCCCCGCCATGGCCGAGCTGCCCGACCTCGGCACACGCCACCAGTTCCACGGTGTGCAGCCGGTCCTGCCGGTGGCCGACGCTGCACGCGCCGCGCGCTACTTCTGCGAGGTGCTGGGTTTCGAGCTCGACTTCATCGCCGGCGAGCCGCCCAGCTATGCGCGCGTCAGGCAGGGCGTGAGAAAGCCGGGGCAGCCTGGCTGGGGCGATCCGGTCCATATCCGCCTTTGGCAACGCAGCAGCCGCGACGCGCAGCCCTGGCGTGGCGAAATCGTGATCCATGTCGGGCAGGACATCGACGGCCTGTTCGCCGCCTACGTGACGCGCGGCGTCACGATCATCGAGAAGCCGGTCTCGCAACCCTGGGGCCTGCGCGAATTCGCGATCCGCGAGCCCGATGGCCATGTGTTGCGTTTTTGTGGCTACCTGAGCTAGGTGCAGCGAACGTGGCGCACATCGTGCACCATCACCGACCCTATGGATTCCCGGACGATCGACACCCTTCGCGAATGGCTGCGTGCCTTCGCCGGCCTCGCGCAGCCCGTGCGCGTGCTGTTCACCCTGGGCAGCCTGATGGCGTTCTGTGGCATCACGGGTCATCAGGACGCCGTGATCCCCCTGTTCCTCGGCTCGATCGCGAGCGCCCTGGCCGAGACCGATGACAGCTGGCGCGGTCGCTTCCGAGCGCAATTGCTCACGCTCGTCTGCTTCGGCGTCGCGGCGGGGGCGGTCGAGCTGCTGTTTGGCCATCCCGTCGCCTTCATCGTCGGGCTCGCGCTGGCCGCGTTCTGGCTGACGATGCTGGGCGCCGTCGAGGCGCGCTACAAGGCCATCGGCTATGCGACGCTGATCCTTGCGATGTATACGACGCTGAGCCTCGACCACCAGGGTGCGCACGGCGGCGGCGGATGGCGCCAGGCCGGTTTTCTGCTGGCGGGTGCCGCCTGGTATGGCGTTTTCTCGGTGCTGTGGGCCGCGTTCTTTCCGGCGCAACCTGTGCAGCGCCAGCTGGTCCGGCTGTTCGCCGTGCTGGGCGACTACGTGCGTTTCAAGGCCTCGCTGTTCGAGCCGCTGCGGGGCATCGACATCGAACGCAAGCGGCTGTCGCTCGCGCAACTCAACGCCGAGGTGGTGGCCGAACTCAATGCGGCGAAGGAAAGCATCTTCCGCCGCATCGGCAAGCGCGCGCCGACCGGCCGCATTTCGCGTTACCGCGGGCTCTACCTGATCGCGCAGGACGTTCACGAGCGCGCCAGCTCCTCGCACGACGACTACAACGCACTGGCCGACGCCTTCTTCCACAGCGACCTGCTGTATCGCTGCCAGCGCGTGCTGTCGCTGCAGGGGCTGGCCTGCCAGCGGCTGTCGGAATCGATCGAGCGCCGCGAACCCTTCGTGATCGACGACACCAGCGTGCAGGCGATGGCCGACCTGCGTGGCGCCATCGAGCACGAGCGCGCGAGCACGGCGACGCCGGAGCGCCTTGCGCTGCTCGGCTCGGTCGACGGGCTGGCGCGCAATCTGGCGCAGCTCGACGGCCAGCTCGCACGCGCGAGCAAGCCGTCCGCGCAGGCCGGCCGGACCGAGATGGGGTTGTTCGACCGCTCGCCGCGCACCTGGCGCGACATGGTCGAGCGCGTGCGGCGCCAGCTCAGTCCGCGCTCGGCGCTGTTCCGCCATGCGCTGCGGCTCGCCATCGCGCTCACCGTCGGCTATGTGCTGATGTGGGTGGTGCATCCGGCGCAGGGCTACTGGATCCTGCTGACGACGCTGTTCGTCTGCCAGCAGAACTACGGCGACACGATCGCACGCATGGGCCAGCGCGTCGCGGGCACCGCGCTCGGCGTGGTGCTCGGCTGGGCGCTGCTGCAGTTGTTCCCACAGCCGCTCGTGCAGTCGCTGCTTGCGGTGGTGGCCGGCGTGGTGTTCTTCGCGAACCGCGCCACGCGCTACCTGCTCGCGACGGCAGCCATGACGCTGCTCGTGCTGCTGTGCTTCAACCAGGTCGGCAACGGCGCCGGACTGATCGTGCCGCGGCTGGTCGACACGGCCATCGGCAGCGCGATTGCCGGGCTGGCGGTGCTGCTGGTGCTGCCGCACTGGCAGGCGCGGCGCATCAACGAACTGGCCGCGACCGCCATGCGCGGCCATGCGGGCTACCTTCGGCGCATCGTCGAGCAGTACCGCACCGGCGCGCGCGACAGCCTCGACTACCGGCTGGCGCGGCGCAACGACCACAACGCCGACGCGGCGCTGTCCACCGCCGTTGCGCACATGTTCCGCGAGCCCGGCTTCGTGCGGCCGCGTGCGGGCGTGGCGCTGCGCTTTCTGATTCGCTCGCACACCTTGCTGAGCTATCTCTCGGCGCTCGGCGCGCACCGCGCGGCACTGCCCGATCCGGCGCGCGCGGCCGTGCTGCGCGAGGCGGCCGAGGGCGCGGCGAAGGCGCTCGAGGCACTCGCGCTGGAGTTGCTGCAGGCCGATGCGGCGCACTCGTCGGCCTCGTCAGCCGCGTCGAAGGACGCCACTGCTGCCGCTGTGCCCGATGCAGCCGCCGAAGCGGCCACGCGAGCAGCGCTGGCTGCGGTCGTCGGCCCCGGCGACGAAACCGACCAGGCGGCCAGGCTGTTCCGCACGGAACTCACGCTGGTGTGGCTGCAGATCGATGCATTGCGTGCGCATGCGCGTGAATGGCTTCAGACGCCGCACGATGTGCCCGGCGAGCCGGCGGCCGAGGCCGTCTGATCGGCGACCTGCGCTGCAGGCGGCATGCGTGTCAGAGAGATACCGGTGGTCGACCGCCTGACGGGGATCCGGCCAGTCCGAACTGGTGCCAGGCTCGCCGCAGCTGCGTATCCGAGCCGAAGCCCGAGCGCTCGGCCGCTTGCGTGACGTTGGCGCCCGATTGGAGCGCGAGCTGCGCGCTCGCGAGCCGCAGCCGGCGCAGATAGGCCAGCGGCGCCACGCCCGCGTGTTCGACGAACAGCCGCGTGAGATGCCGTGCCGACGTGTGCGCGACCTGCGCCATGCGCGGCACCGTCCAGTCGGCCTGAGGCCGTTCGCTCACGGCGTCCTGCACGCGGTGCAGCGCGGCGTGCAGATGGTTGCGGTAGGCCAGGAAGGGCGACAGTTCCGGGTCCTGCGGCCCACGGCGCAGCGCCACCACCATCGTCTGCGCGACCTGTGCTGCCAGTGCCTCGCCGCAGACCTCGGCGATGCGATGCAGCACCAGGTCGATGCCAGTCGTCACGCCGGCGCTGCTGTAGACCGGTGGGTCGAGCACGAACACGCGGTTCGACACCACCTCGCAGCGGGTATCGGTCGTGCGCAATTCGTCCAGATGCTGGTGATGGGTGGTGGCACGGCGGCCGCCCAGCAGCCCCGCATGCGCGGCGAGCAGCGCGCCGGCGCAGATCGTCACCAGCTCGAGTTGCCCGCGTTCGAGGTGCTGGCCCCGCAGCCAGTGCAGCAGCGCCTGCGCTTCTGCGCCGTCGACCGCGATCGTCTGGCCCGGCAGGCCGACGAGCACGATCCACGCCGGCCCGTCCCAGTGGGTGGGCAGTGCTTGCAGGCCGCTCAGCATCACGCCGACCGAAGCGAGCGAGTTCGGGCTCGGCGACGCGAAGACGAGTTCGAAGCGCGCCGGCCTTCCAATGGCAAGCAGTCGCTGGTTCGCGATGCGCAGCGCTTCGGCCGGGCCGGCCCAGTCCAGGATCAGGCTGTTGTCGAGCAGCACGAAGACGACGCGGATCGGCTTCTCCGCATCGTTCGCGCCACCTGTCGGGTCGACTGGCTCAGCCGCGCTTGCCATAGGCCCGCTCGACTTTCGCGATGCGCAATTCGTAGTGCGCGTACCAATCGCGCCGGCCGCTTTCCTTGGCGATGCGGTGTTCGGCCTGCTGCCGCCAGGCGGCGATCGCTTCGAGGCTCTGCCAGTACGACACCGTGATCCCGAAACCGTCGCCGCCTCGCGTGCTCTCCACGCCGAGAAAGCCGGGCTGCAAGGCCGCCAGCTCGACCATGCGGTCTGCCGTCTGCGCGTAGCCCGCGTCGTCGGCGTTGCGCTGCGACGCGAAGATCACCGCGTAGTAGGGCGGCTCTGGCGTGTCCGCGAAGCCGGCGGGCGGATTCAGGGGTTGCGTGTCCATGTGAAATCCATCTGCCGGGCCGTGCGCTCGGCCAGCGCCTCGCCAGCGAGCCGCGCGACCAGATGCAGACTCATGTCGATGCCCGCGCTGATGCCGGCCGAGGTGACGACCTTGCCGTTGTCGACCCAGCGGACGCCATCGTCCACGTCGAGCGCGGGAAAGGCCTGGCGCAGATCGGCGATGTCTTCCCAGTGCGTGGTGACGCGCTGGTCGGTGAGCACGCCGCTGGCCGCGAGCAGGAAGGCGCCGGTGCAGACCGATGCGGTGATGGCGGCCGATGCCGCCTGCGCCGCAATCCACTGCAGCGTCTCGGCGCTGGCCATCGGTTGGTCGACCACGCCGCCGGGCACGATCAGCACGTCGGCCTGCGGGCTGTCCGCCAGTCCGTGGTCGGGCAGCAGCCGCAGTCCTGCGCGAGCGGTGGCCACCGGTTTGTCCGGCGTGACGGCGCCCACCGCAGCCACCTCGAACAGCGGCGCCGCGTCCGGTTGCAGCCGCTGGTGCATGCGCGTGGCCGTCGTGAAGACCTCGAAGGGCCCTGCGAAATCCAGCGCCTCGACCCCGTCGAAAGCCAGGATCAGCACGCGCCAACGCGCGCCGCTCACGCAGTCACCTGCGATGCAGTGCGATCAGCCTGCGCGCGGGCCAGCGCCTGCGCCGCGCTGCACACGTGCGCGAAACGATCCTGCAGCACCGTGGCCGTGCGTGCCTTGATGTCGTCGGCCGCGAGCGGGCGTCCGTCGGGCTGTGTCATGTCGAAGGTCAGCGTGGCGTCCAGCGCGTAGTCGACGCGCCAGCCCAGGTCCGAGGCGTGGCGCGCGGTCGTCTCGCAGCATTGCTCGGTGCGGATGCCGCTCACGATCAGGTGACCGATGCCGTTCTGCGTGAGCCAGACCTGCAGGCCGGTATCGACCAATGCGCTGTGGCGCCGCTTGGTGAAGGTCGCTGCGGCCTCGAAGTCGGCGAGTCCGCGGATCGGCCGGACATGGCCGGATTCGACTGAAAACGGGTTGGCAGGCGTTGCCGGGCCGTCGGAATGGAAGATCCGCACGATGGGAATGCCGGCGCTGGCGCAGCCTTCGATCAACGCGTTCTGCGCTGCGAGATAGGGCGCCATGTCGCGCTCGGTGGAATAGGGTCGGTGCCAGAAGGATTCCTGTGCATCGATCACAACGAGACAGTGGTTCATGGTTCGATTGTCCTGTGGCGAGTGGTTGATGTCCCGGATTTTCCAGGGGACATGCCTCGCCGTCCGCATCTTCGCAGACCTGAATCGATCAGATCAGGACATTCGCAGCGCTCCGGCCGCGTGCCATGCGGCTTCCTCCTTCAGCCGTGGCCGGGTACGGCGTCCGACAGGGGCATGCCGCTGGCCCGAACAAACACGGCACCCAGCATGCCGGCCGCCGCGGCCGACAGTGCGCCGAGCGCGAAGGCCAGCCGATAACCGGCATTGAGCGCCAGCGGCGGTGCCATTCCTGCGGCCAGCAGGCCGTCGGTGCGGGCCGCGGCGAGACTCGCGAGCACGGCGAGGCCGAGCGCGCCGCCCATCATGAAGGCGGTGTTGACGACGCCGGAGGCCAGGCCGGAATCGACCGGATCGACGTCACTCATGGCGGCCAGCAGCACCGGATTGAAGGCCACGCCCGCGCCCAGGCCCAGCAGCAGCATGCCGGGCAGCACATCGGTGGCGAAGCGGCCATCGATCGGCACACGTGCAAACCACGCAAGGCCTGCGGCGGCGATCAGCAGCCCGATGGCCAGCGGCCAGCGGATGCCGAAGCGCATCACCAGCCGGGCCGACAGGCCGAGTGAGAACGCCGCCATGAGCAGGTTGGCCGGCAGGAAGGCGAGGCCGACCTGCAGAGGGCTGTAGCCCAGCACCAGTTGCAGGTACAGCGCCGAAATGAAGAACCACGCGAACATCGCTGCCGCCCAGAGCACGCCCACCACGTTCGCCGTGGCGACGTTGCGCCGCCGGAACAGTCCGAGCGGCACCAGCGGCGCATGCACACGCAGCTCGATGGCGAAGAACACGAGGAGCAGCGCCACCGCGGCGCCGAGCATTCCGAGCGTCTGTGCGGACGTCCAGCCGATCTCGTTGCCGTTCACCACGGCGTAGACGGCCAGCATCAGCGAAGCCGTGATGCTGGCGGCGCCCGCCATGTCGAGCCTGGGGGCCTTCTTCTGGCGCGTGCCGGGCGGTAGAAGCGCCAGGCACAGGGCGCAGACGGCCACGCCGATCGGCAGGTTGACCAGGAAGATCCAGTGCCAGCTCAGGCTGCCCGTCAGCAGCCCGCCGACCAGCACGCCGATGCTGCCGCCGCCAGCACAGACGAAGCCATAGACGCCCATCGCACGGGCGCGATCACCCGGCTCGGTGAACAGATTCATGATCAGCGACAACGAGACGGCCGACACCACCGCGCCGCCCAGCCCCTGCACTGCGCGCGCAGCGATCAACATCGCCTGCGAGCCCGCTACGCCGCAGGCCAGCGACGCGAGCGTGAACAGGGCGATGCCGAGCAGGAACAGCCGGCGGTGGCCGAACAGGTCGCCCAGCCGTCCACCGAGCAGCAAGAAGCCACCGAAGGTCAGCATGTACGCGTTGACCACCCAGACCAGCGAGGTCTCCGAGAAGCCGAGATCCTGGCGGATCGAGGGCAGGGCGACGTTCACGATGGTCGTGTCGAGCACGATCATCAGCACGCCCAGGCACAGGACCATCAGGGCCAGCCAACGGCGCTGAGGCGCCACGCGATCGTCGGGCGGCTGCGCCATCAGTTCTCCATCATCCGGCCACCGTTGATCAGCCACGGCGTGCCGAAGCTATCGACCAGCATGCCGAAGCTTTCGACCCAGAAGGTCTTGGCCAGCGGCATCCGGACCTGGCCTCCTTCCGCCAGCGCGTTGAAGACGCGCTCCGCTTCGGCGACGGTGGCATAGGTCAGCGTGAGGCCGAAGCCCTGCATGCGCTCGTACGGTTGGCCAGGCATCGTGTCGGACGCCATCAGGACGCCGCCCTCGCAGGCGAGATGCGCGTGCATCACGCGGCCGGGGTCGCCGGGGACGGCGCAGCCAACGTCTGCGGGCGTTTCCGACTGCATCATCACGTCGAGCTTTCCGCCAAGCGTGCTGGCGTAGAAGCCCATCGCTTCGGACGCGGTGCCGTCGAACATCAGGTAGGCGTTGAGAGCCTTCATGGCGATTTCCTTTCGGGGTTCGGTGGGTGGTGAGGCATCATTTTTCGGCCGCCGCCTTGAGGCTGGCGAGGCCGGCTTCGAAGTCCTTGCCGACCAGCTTGTCCATGTCGAAGAACAGGCCCATCAACTTCGCGACGAAGGGGTTCGGGCCGTACATCGCCCAGCCGACCTGCGTGGCCGCACCCTGCGGCACCAGCGTGAATTCGGCGGTGTTGTTCGCCTTGAACGGCTTGCTGAAGTCGAGCTGGATCGTGGTCTTCGGCGCCGTCGACGACAGGATCTCCATGCGCCCGTTGCCGGCCTTGCCTTCGCTCGACCACTCGTACGCGGCGCCCTGGCCGCGCGCGGGACCGCTGAAGCGGCGCGTCATCGCCGGATCGAGCTTCTCGTAGGGCGACCAGGCTTGCCATTGATGAAAGTCGTCGATCAATGGATGGATCTTCTCCGGCGAAGCCTGGATGGTGAGGCTGCGCTGGATGCGGAAGCTGTCGGGCCGCGTGGCTGCATAGGCCAGCAGTGCGATCAGCAGAACCAGGACGATCAGGGAAATGGTCTTGAGCATGGCTTTTGGGGGAATCACTTGAGGGTGCCATCGGGAATGGCTGCTCCAGAATTGTGTACGCCGTCCACAAAAGAATAGCAAAAGCTTTGGACGGTGTCCACGTGAAAATCAGGAAGCGTGAGAAAGGCGTCGCCACGGCCGTCGCGGCCGGGCGAAGGGAATGGCGGCTACACCAGGCGCGCGGCCTGGAGTTCCTTCTTGAGATAGGCATAGAACAGTGGCGCGGCGACCAGGCCGGCCGGCCCGAACACGGCTTCGGCCACGAACATCACGGCCAGCAGTTCCCACACGGCCATCTGCGTGCGGCTGCCGACCACCTTGGCGTTGATGACGTACTCGGCCTTGTGTATCAGGATCAGGAATGCCAGGCAGACCGCGGCGGCCACGGGCGAGACGGACAGCCCGACCATCGTGATCACCGTGTTGCACAACAGGTTGCCGACGATCGGCACGAGGCCGGCAACGAAAGTCAGCGTGATCAGTGCCGGCGTGTACGGCAATTGCAGATGCCACAGCGGCAGGAGGAAGAGCAGGAAGATCGCAGTGAGGAACGCATTGAAGGCGGCGATCCAGAACTGCGCCGCCACGATCTGCGCAAAGGCCTCGCCGAAGGTCGTGACGCGGCGGCGCAACTGTTCGGTCAGCGGACGTGTCGACTCGGAGGGCCGGGCCGCCGCGGCCAGCGCACCGACCAGCAGGCCGACGTAGGCGAACAGCAGCGCGCCGAGCCAGGCCCTGCCGGTCAGGGCCAGCATGCCGGCCTGCGTGCGCAGGTAGCCGGCGACCATGCGCTGCACTTCGGCGGCACCCTCGGGCAGGTACATCGCCACTTCGGGCGGCAGCTTGAGCCGCAGTTCGAGGATCGTGCGCGCGATGTAGTCCAGAAGCTCCTGGTACTGGCCAGGCGCGCTGATCACGAATGCACGCGTGTCGGAGAAGATGGCAGTGAGCAGCACGAGGGGCGCCAGCATCACCACCGCGGCTGCCAGTCCGCGCGCCAGGCCCGACGACGTCTGCGGCACCGGCGCGAAGGCCGGCGGCTTCTTGCGCACGCGGCGCAATCCCGCGTCGACCATGCGCGCGGCCCAGCGCGTTGCCATGAAACCGACGCAGGCGCAAAGCAGTCCGGGCAGCAAGCCCTGGAGCATCACCAGCAACAGCCCGCCGGCAATCAACAGATAGCTGGCGATGACCAGGGTTCGCGTGGAAACCGACGTCGTGGAGGCGCTCACCGTTTGCGCTCGTTCGCTTTCAGCCCACCACGACGGCGGCACCTTCGCCGCGCGCAGCGATCGCGCCGATCTCGAAGACGGTCTCACCCGATGCGCGCAGCGTTGCCGCGCAGGCAGCCGCCTCGGCGGCGTCGATCACCACGACCATGCCGATGCCGTTGTTGAAGGTCCGGTTCATCTCGATGTCGTCGATGCCGGCGACCTTCTGGAGCCAGGCGAACAACTCGGTCTGCGGCCAGCTGCCCTTCTTCAGGTGGGCGGCAGTGCCGTCGGGCAGCACGCGGGGAATGTTCTCGAGCAGGCCGCCGCCGGTGATGTGGGCGAGCGCCTTGATGGGGTGCCTGGCGAGCGCCTCGAGCACCGGCTTCACGTAGAGGTGCGTCGGCTCCATCACTGCTTCGCGGAAGGGCTTGCCGTCGAGGGTGGTCGGCAGTTCGGCGCCCGCGCGCTCGATCACCTTGCGGACCAGGCTGAATCCGTTGGAATGCACGCCGGCCGACGCCAGGCCGAGCACCACGTCGCCGGGCTTCACGTCCTGGCCGGTGAGGATCTTCGACTTCTCGACTGCGCCGACGGCGAAGCCGGCCAGGTCGTATTCGCCGGCCGGGTACATGCCCGGCATCTCGGCCGTTTCGCCGCCGATCAGCGCGCAGCCCGACAGCTCGCAGCCGCGGGCGATGCCACCGACCACGGCCGCCGCGGTGTCGACATCGAGCTTGCCGCAGGCGAAGTAGTCGAGAAAGAAAAGCGGCTCGGCGCCCTGCACCAGCACATCGTTGACGCTCATCGCGACCAGGTCGATGCCGACCGTGTCGTGCATGTTCCATTCGAAGGCCAGCTTGAGCTTGGTGCCGACGCCGTCGGTGCCGCTCACCAGCACCGGCTCCTTGTAGCGCTTGGGCACTTCGAACAGTGCGCCGAAACCGCCGATGCCGGCCAGCACGCCTTCGCGCATCGTCTTCCTGGCGAGCGGCTTGATGCGGTCGACCAGCGCGTCGCCGGCATCGATGTCGACGCCGGCGTCCTTGTAGCTGAGCGGAGTGGTGGAGTTGGAGTTCATGGGCTGGCGGGGCTGGACAGACGGGGGGAGGATGGCGCTCCGGCGACCGAAGTGGCCGGGCCGATAGAATTCGCCACGATTTTAAGGGCCGTCGGGCCCTGCGCCATGAACCCCCCTTTTGTGTCATCTTCCGCGTTGTCCGCGGCCCTGCGCCAGCCATTGGCCCCATCGCCCGAGGCATGAAGCAGCTCGCGCTCGATATCGGCCTCGCCACCGGCCCTACGCTCGCGGGCTTTTTTGCCGGACCGAACGAACCCGCGCTCCGGCACCTGAGCCTGTGGGTTGGGGATGCGCACGCGTCCGCGCTGCGTTCGCCGGTACCGACCTATCTGTGGGGCGAGGGCGCGAGTGGCAAGACGCATCTGCTGGAGGCCGTCGGCGGCGCGCTGAGCGCGCAGGGCAACCGCGTCGGCTGGCTGCATGCGGGGGTGATGGATCCGCCGGAGTTCGACGAGCGCTGGGTGGCCGTGCTGATGGACGACGTGCATCTGTATACCGCCGTCCAGCAGCACGCCGCCTTCAACTGGTTCGTCAACGCCCAGAGCCTGCAGCGTGGCGTGGTCGCGGCCGGTGCGCTGCCGCCGGCCGATCTGCAGCTGCGCGAAGACCTGCGTACCCGGCTCGGCTGGGGGCACGTGTTCCATCTGCAGGTGCTCGACGAACCCGAGCGCCGCGCGGTGCTGCGCCAGGCCGCCGACGCGCGCGGCGTGATGCTCTCCGACGACGTGCTCGACTACATGCTCCACCGGTTCAGCCGTGACCTCGGCAGCCTGATGGAATTGCTCAACCAGCTCGACGGTTATGCGCTGCAGACCAAGCGCGCGGTCACGATCCCGCTGATCCGATCGATGCTCGAAAATGAATGAGGCGCGCCAGCGCCACCACCGAACCCAATGATCAAGACCTTCATCGACAAGCTGCTCGGCAAATCGGCCGGCTCCGCCAGCAGCGCGAAATCGCGCTTCGGCAAGCGCAACGAGGTGCCGGCGAGCGTGCACGGCATCGACCCGGCGCTCGTCGACGAGCGCGCCAGGAACGTCGTCACGACGCTGCAGGGCGCTGGCTACGAGGCCTATGTGGTCGGCGGCGCGGTGCGCGACCTGCTGCTGGGCCTGCGGCCGAAGGATTTCGACGTGGCGACCAATGCCACGCCCGAGCAGGTCAAGAGCCTGTTCCGGCGGGCCTTCATCATCGGGCGGCGCTTTCGCATCGTGCACGTCGTCTACGGGCGCGGGCGTGAGCATGAGGTGATCGAGGTCTCGACTTTCCGCGCCTACATGGACAACGCGGCAGCCGAGCAGGTCAAGGGCAACGAGCGCACCAGCAAGGGCGAACTCGCCGGCATGACGCATGCGGTCGATTCGACCGGCCGGGTGCTGCGCGACAACGTCTGGGGCCCGCAGGAAGAAGACGCCGCACGCCGCGATTTCAGCGTCAACGCGATGTATTACGACCCGGCCAGCCAGATCGTGGTCGACTATCACAACGGCATCAAGGATGCCAAGAAGCTGGTGCTGCGCATGATCGGCGACCCTGTGACGCGCTACCGCGAAGACCCGGTGCGCATCATTCGCGCGATCCGCTTCTCGGCGAAGCTCGCCGCGCTCGGGTTCGAACTCGAGGCCAAGACTGCGGCACCGCTGATCGAGTCGAGCCGCCTGCTGGCCGACGTGCCGCAGAGCCGGCTGTTCGACGAGATGCTAAAGCTGCTGCAGACCGGCCACGCGATCGCGACCATTGCGCAGCTGCGCAAGCTGGGCCTGTCCACCGGCATCTATCCGCTGCTGGACGTTGTCGTCGAGCGTGCGGACCAGCCTTTCGTGAAGGCCGCGCTGCAGGACACCGACCGCCGCGTCGACGAGGGCAAGCCGGTGGCGCCGAGCTTCCTGCTGGCCTGCGTGTTGTGGGCCGATGTGCGCGACGGCTGGGCGCAGCGCATTGAAGGGCGCCACGGCCAGCGTGGCCAGCCGCCGTTTCCGGCGCTGCAGGACGCGATCGACGATGTCTTCAATTCACGCATCGGCGACGTGTCGGGCCGCGGCAAGCTCGCCGCCGACATGCGCGAGATCTGGATGATGCAGCCGCGCTTCGACAAGCGCACCGGTTCCACGCCCTTCAGCCTGGTCGAGCAGGCGCGCTTCCGGGCTGCTTTCGACTTCATGCGGCTGCGCGCCGACGTTGGCGAGATCGGCGAGGCCATCGCCGAGTGGTGGCAGGAGTTCAGCGTGGCCGACGATGCGCGCCGGCAGGATCTGCTCGACCAGGTGCGTGACGAACTCAAGACGCAGACACGAACCCGCGTGCGGGTGAGGACACCAGCGGAGTCCGTCGACTCGCCGAAGCGCGCGACCGATGCGGGCACCGCGCGCGAGGAGCCGGACGATGCCGACGACGCGCAGGCCGTGCCACCGGACGGTGAAGCCGCGACCGCGCCACGCAAGCGCCGTCGCCGTCGCAAGCCGCGCCCCGAGGGCGGCAGCGCGCCCGACGCATGACCGTCGCCTTTGTCGCGATCGGCGGCAATCTGGGCGACGCGCGCGCCACGGTGCTGCGCGCAATGGACGATCTGGCCACGTTGCCTCGGACCCGCGTGCTCACGCGTTCGTCGCTTTACCGCAGCGCGCCTGTCGACGCGTCCGGCCCCGATTTCATCAACGCGGTCGTCGCCATCGACACTGCGCTTGCACCGCACGAACTGCTGGCCGAACTGCAGCGGCTCGAGCTCGATGCCGGCCGTGAGCGCCCCTACCGCAACGCGCCACGCACGCTCGATCTCGATCTGTTGCTGCATGGCGACCAGTCGCTCGACACGCCGACGCTGACGCTGCCGCATCCGCGCATGGCGCAGCGGGCGTTCGTGCTGCTGCCGCTTGCGGAGATTGCGCCCGGGCGCGTCGCGCCGGCGACGATCGCCCAGGTCGCCGACCAGCCCATCGAGCGGCTGTAGAGGGGCGGCGCAGCCGCGCCCCCTTACACTCCCGCCTGTCACGAAATCGTCATCACGACGACACACGCATCGATTAAGGAGCGAACGTCATGTTCGGCAAGCTGCTGCCCCGAGAGGGCAATTTTTTTGAGATGTTCAACCAGCACGCAGAGCGCATCGTCGAGGCGGCGCGTGCGTTCGAGCATCTGGTGGCCAATTACAACGACGTGCATCTGCGTGAGCAGTACAACCGCGACGTCGACAACGCCGAGCGTGCGGCCGACCGCGTGACGCACGACGTCAACCGGCTGCTGCACAAGACTTTCATCACGCCGATCGATCGCGAACAGATCCACAAGCTCATCAACACGATGGACGACGTGGCCGACCTGATCCAGGATTCGGCGGAAACCATGGCGCTCTACGACGTGCGCCACATGACCGACGAGATCAAGCGGTTGACCACGCTCAGCGTGAAGTGCTGCGAGCGGGTCAAGGACGCGGTCAAGTTCCTTTCCAAGATCGCCGAGCCGGCGGTGGCCGAGGCGACGCTGAAGACCTGCGAGGAGATCGACCGGCTCGAGTCCGACGCCGACCGGGTCATGCGCAGCGCCATGAGCAAGCTGTTCCGCGAGGAGCCGGACGTGCGCGAGGTGATCAAGCTCAAGGCGATCTACGAACTGCTCGAAACCATCACCGACAAGTGCGAGGACGTCGCCAATGTGATCGAGGGCATCGTCCTCGAGAACTCCTGATCGCGGGGCGTCATGGCAACGGTTCAGGTGGCCCTGTGGGTCGTGGCGCTTCTGGTGGTGCTGGCGATCCTGTTCGACTTCATGAACGGCTTTCACGACGCGGCGAACTCGATCGCCACCGTCGTGTCGACCGGCGTGCTCAAGCCGGCGCAGGCCGTGGTGTTCGCGGCTTTCTTCAATCTCGTCGCGATCTTCGTGTTCCACCTGAGCGTGGCCGCGACCGTGGGCAAGGGCATCGTGCACCCTGGCATCGTCGACGTTCATGTGGTGTTCGGCGCATTGATCGGCGCGATCAGCTGGAACCTCGTGACCTGGTACTACGGCATTCCAAGCAGTTCGTCGCACGCTCTGATCGGCGGCATCGTCGGTTCCGTGATTGCCAAGGCGGGTTCCGGTGCCCTGGTGGCCGCCGGTATCTGGAAGACGGTTGCGTTCATCTTCGTATCGCCGCTGCTGGGCTTCCTGCTCGGCTCGTTCATGATGATCATCGTCGCCTGGGTGTTCCATCGGGCCACGCCGTCGCGCGTCGATCGCTGGTTCAGGCGGCTCCAGCTGGTGTCCGCCGGCGCATACAGCCTGGGGCACGGCGGTAACGATGCGCAGAAGACCATCGGCATCATCTGGATGCTGCTGATCGCAACCGGCCATGCGAACGCCGAGGCGCCACCGACCTGGACCATCGTGGCCTGCTACACGGCGATCGCGCTGGGAACGATGTTCGGCGGATGGCGCATCGTGAAAACGATGGGCCAGAAGATCACCAAGCTCAAGCCGGTGGGCGGTTTCTGCGCGGAGACCGGCGGGGCGCTGACGCTGTTTCTCGCGACGGCGCTGGGTATCCCGGTGTCGACGACGCACACCATCACCGGCGCGATCGTCGGCGTGGGCTCGGTGCAGCGCGCCAGCGCGGTGCGCTGGGGCGTTGCGGGCACGATCGTCTGGGCGTGGATCTTCACGATTCCGGCGTCGGCCTTCGTGGCGGCAATTGCCTACTGGGTCAGCCTGCAGATCTTCTAGGGCCCGGCGGGTGTTCCTGCGGAGCTCAGTGTTGCAGGAACAGCCGGCGAAAGCCGTGCAAGCTCAGCAGGTTGCCGGGGCTGCTGGTCTCGTTGAGCACGCCGCTCAGCCGCTTCAGCAGCGCAGGATTTCTCTTTGCGCGCCAGATCAGCAGATCGATCAACCACGGATGGCGGTCGATGGTGCTGGCGCGCCTGTACATGTCGAAGCGCGGCTGCAGGGCGCGCAGACCCGCCTCGTAGCGGGCCTGGATGACAGCGTCGGTGTCGTCCATTGCGTGCAGCGCCTCGGCTGCGAGGATGCCCGTTTCCATCGCCTTGCCGATGCCTTCGCCGCTGACCAGATAGGTGCTGCCGGCCGCTTCGCCGGCCACCAGCAGTCCTGGACGCACGTGTTGTGCGCCTTCCAGTGAGCAGCGCAGTGGCGCGCCTTTCCAGGGACCGAGCGGCGTGCCGCCCGCCAGCAGTTCGCGCGCCGGTACGTGGATGCGGATGAACTCCTCCATCACCCGGTGCAGATTCGTGCTCGTCTCGCGTTTGGCTGATCTGCCCTTTTGAGCGCCGACGGCGTTTTCGAAAGTGCCGACGCCGATGTTGAACACGCCGTCTGGGCATGGGAAGACCCAGCCATAGCCATGGGCGAACGCGCGGTTCCAGACCAGCTCGAGTTTGTCGATGCGCCCGACCATGGCCTGGTTTCGGACATAGCCGCGCAGGGCGATGCCACTGGGGCCGGTGCGAGTCGACATGCCGGCTGCGATCAGGGCCTGCGGCCTGGCACCGCTGGCGAGCACGGTCCAGCGGGCCTGCAGGACGCGCTTCGTGTCACCGTGCTGAAGCCGTGCCCCCGTGACACGCGCCCTGCCGTTTTCCATCGGGTCTTCCAGCGGGCCCACGAACTGGACTGGCGCGAACATGTGCGCACCGGCGCCCGCGGCGGCGCGACAGAGGATCATGTCCAGCTCCTTGCGCGGCAGCACGGCGAGTGTTCCGGGAATGTCGATGAAGCCGCCGCGCGGGCCGCTGCATCGCGCCAGGCTGGCGTGTTGGGCACTCGCCATCACCTCGTCCAGCACACCGAGCCTGCGCAGCGCGTGGTGAGCGTCGGGAATCAGTCCGTCGCCGCAGACCTTGTCGCGTGGAAAGGTGTGCTGGTCGACCAGCACGACGTCGAGCCCGGCGCGTGCCAGCGTCAGGGCTGCTGCACTCCCGGCCGGGCCGGCTCCGACCACGAGGACATCGCAGGCGGCCGGCAGGTCTTGGATGGGATGGTTCACAGGCGATTTTTCTCGCGTTAGCGTCTCGGCCTGCGCTGCAGGCTCGCCGGAATCGACGGTCGATTCATTGCGAAATCTTCCGGCCCTCTTCGACCTGATGCTCGAAGTAGCGCTGGAAACTGAAGGCGATGCTTGCCATCAGGACGGCGCTGCCGATCAGCAATGAGAAGACCACCGCGCCGATCGTGAGCCAGCCGGTACGGCCCGGCGCCACGTCTTCGGCGGCACCGGCGTTGAAGCGCGCGTTCCATTTCTCGGTCGCCATCAGGCCGTAGACGATGGCGGTCAGCGCGCAGCCGGCGATCGTGAAGCCGATCAGCGGAATGAGCAGCCAGCTCCAGCCGTCGTCGAGGCCGTACAGGCGAGCGCGCTCGATGCCGTAGAGGCCTAGCGCGGTCGGGATCGGCATCAGCCAGCCCAGGGTGTCCCCGAAGCCGTGGAGATAGAAGCGATGCAGGCCCAGCGGACCGCCGATGAAGGCCAGCCAGGCGGCGAGAGTCTTGTTCTTCATGGCATCTTCATTCGGGCGTGGTCGTGCTGCCGGCGCCAAGCGACTTCTCCATCATCACCACGTCCAGCCACTTGCCGAACTTCCAGCCGCAGTCCTTCAGCACACCGACGTGCGTGAAGCCCTGCGCGCGATGCACGCCGACCGAGCCTGCGTTCGTCGAATCGCCGATGACCGCGATCAGCTTGCGAACGCCCGCTTCCTCTGCCGCCTGCGACAGTGCCGCCAGCAACTGGGCACCCAGGCCCTTGCCGCGCGCCTTGTCCGCCATGTAGATCGAGTCTTCGGCCGAGAAGCGGTAGGCCGGACGCGGCTTGAACCAGTTGCAGTAGGCAAAGCCGAGGACCTCGCCGTCGTTTTCCGCGACGAGATAGGGCAGCTTCTTGATCAGCACGTCGGCGCGGCGGGCGGCCATGTCCGCCGCTGTCGGCGGTTCGGTCTCGAAGGTGCCGGTGCCATGCAGAACGTGATGCGCATAGATGGCGGCAATTGCAGCGACGTCTTCGTCGCGGCTGGGGCGGATGGGTGTGGTCATTCTGATACGCAGGACGGAGTCTGGCATGGGTGGAAAAACGCGAAAAGGTGGGGCTGAAGACGCACGGGCTATAATCGTGGGCTTTTCAGCGTGTCGCTGGCCGGGTGGCCATGTCGCGTGTCTCGGCGCTGGAAGAACATTGTGGGCGACCCTTTCGGGTTTGCTGCACCACCCGAAGGATAAATCATGGTCGTCATTCGACTCTCCCGCGGCGGCTCCAAGGGCCGTCCGTTTTTCAACATCGTCGTGTCGGACAAGCGCGTTCGCCGCGATGGCCGATTCATCGAACGTCTGGGTTTCTACAACCCGACCGCCAAGGAAAGCGAAGAAGGCATCCGCATTGCGCAAGATCGTCTGACCTACTGGAAGAGCGTCGGCGCGCAAGCATCGCCCACGGTTGCCCGCCTGATCAAGCAGGCTGCTGCCGCTGCACCCAAGGCTGCGGCCTGACGCACGCTCCGGCGATGTTGCCTGGGCTCGAAGTCGCCGAACTGCCGGCTGACGCCATCGAAGTAGGCCGCATCGCCGATGCCTGGGGCATCAAGGGCTGGTTCAAGGTCCTGCCTCACAGCGCCGAACCCGAGGCGCTTTTCTCGTCCAAGCGCTGGTTGATACAGCCGCCCGCCACCAAGGGGACGAGTGCCTTCCGGCTCGCCATCAGCGAAGCCAAGGAACATTCCGATCTCATCGTCGCGACATCGCCTGACGTACCCGACCGCAATGCGGCCGAGGCGTTGCGAGGGGCGCGCGTATTCGTGCCGCGGTCGAATTTTCCGACCGCAGGGGACGATGAGTACTACTGGGTTGACCTGATCGGCCTGTCGGTCGTCAATCGTGAGGGCGTCGTTCTCGGTGCGGTACGCGAGCTGCTGGCCACTGGGCCGCAGACCACGCTGGTGCTTGCTGCCGAGGAGGATGGGAAGCCGATCGAGCGCATGGTGCCCTTCGTTTCGGTCTTCGTGGACAAGGTCGACCTGGCAGCTCGAACGATCCTGGTCGACTGGCAGCCTGACTACTGAGCGCTGCGGATGCGCTTCGACATCCTCACTCTGTTTCCTGAACTGTTCGCGCCTTTCCTGAGCAGCGGCGTGACGCGTCGCGCCTATGACTCAGGTCAGGTCGAGGTCGTATTCTGGAATCCGCGTGACTTCGCTGAGGGCAACTATCGGCGCGTGGACGATCGCCCCTTTGGGGGCGGTCCGGGTATGGTCATGATGGCGCAGCCGATGTCCGACTGCCTCGATGCTGCGCTGGCGGCGCGTGGCACGCCGGCGCCGGTCGTGCTGTTCTCGCCCATTGGAGTGACCCTCAAGCATGCGGCAGTGGAGCAGTGGGCCGGCAGTGACGGCGCAGTGCTCGTTTGTGGCCGATACGAAGGCATCGACCAGCGATTCATCGATGCGCGCATCACCCATCAGATCAGCTTGGGCGACTTCGTGCTGTCGGGCGGCGAGGTCGCTGCGATGGTCCTGCTCGACGCAGTGGCTCGCCTGCAGCCCGGCGTGCTGGGCGATGAAGCCAGCCATGTGCAGGACAGCTTCAATACCGCACTCGACGGCATGCTCGACTGCCCGCATTACACGCGGCCCGAGCAGTGGCAGGGCCGGGGCGTGCCAGCGCCACTGATGTCGGGCCATCATGCGCAGATCGAGCGCTGGCGACGCGACCAGCGCTTGGCCGTGACAGCGGCGCATCGCCCCGATTTGATCGAGGCGGCCCGTTCGGCCGGGCGCCTGAATGCGGCGGACGAGCGCGTGCTGCAAAAAAAGCTATAATCTTCGGCTCCCCGATCCTCTGCCCGCCGCGGACTCCACGGACGCCCGGAGGCCGGCGCACCATGCTGCAGTTGCAGCACTCGCGCCATGCCTCCAGTCTGCATCCGATGCCTTCTGCCTTTTGTGTAGCGTGCGCATGATCGAATTCAGGACATCATGAATCTCATCGAAACCCTCGAGCAGGAAGAAATCGCCCGTCTCGGCAAGACCATCCCCGCCTTCATGCCTGGCGACACCGTGATCGTCAGCGTGAACGTTGTCGAAGGCAGCCGCAAGCGTCTGCAAGCCTACGAAGGCGTCGTGATCGCCAAGCGCAATCGGGGCCTGAACAGCGGGTTCACCGTTCGCAAGATCTCGAGTGGCGAAGGCGTGGAGCGTACGTTCCAGACCTACAGCCCGCTGATCGCATCGATCGAAGTCAAGCGTCGCGGCGATGTGCGCCGTGCCAAGCTGTACTACCTGCGCGAGCGCAGCGGTCGTTCGGCGCGCATCAAGGAAAAGCTGCCGGGCAAGGCTCCGACGGCCGCCGCCAAGTAAGGCGACATTTCCGTGCTTGAGAAAGGCCGCCGTTCATGGCGGCCTTTTGCTTTGGCGCCCGGCTGTGAAGCCGAACAATTTGTTGCCGGGTTCGCGTGCACGGCGGGCTCGGTTTTTGCGTTTTGAGTTGAGTATCTTTTTTGACTTCCCAGAATCCTCCCGTGCAACCCGCTGCCTCCGTCGAGCCGATCAACGCCATTTCCGTGATGCCGTTGGTCGACCCGCGCGAGGTTCCGGTGGTGCGCGTGGACGATGATCTGCCGGCCGTGGTGGCTTCGCAGTTCACGCGGACCGCATTGCGCGCACGCTTTGCACATCCGCCGCTCTGGACGCCGGAGTTGCGGCGCGAGCCAGCGCTGGGCAACCGGGCGCCGGCACAGGCCGCAGTGCTGATCCCGATCGTGCAGCGCGCCGAGCCGACCGTTCTGTTGACCGAGCGTGCCAGCCAGATGTCCACGCATTCAGGCCAGATCGCCTTCCCGGGCGGACGCGTCGATCCGGAAGATGCAAACGTATCGGCTGCAGCACTGCGCGAAGCCTGGGAGGAAGTGGGCCTGTCGGCTGGCTTCATCGAGGTGCTCGGGAGCCTGCCGACCTACACCACCGTGACTTCCTTCATCGTCACGCCGGTGGTGGCGCTGGTCGAGCCGGGCTTCGAACTTACCTTGAGTCCCGGTGAGGTGGCCGATGCCTTCGAGGTGCCGCTGGCCTATCTGATGAACCCGGCGAACCATCGGCGCCATGCCATGGTGGGCGATGGCTCGAACGCGCGGCAGTGGTATTCGATGCCCTACCGGGACGGGCCACATGAGCGCTTCGTCTGGGGTGCGACGGCCGGGATGCTGCGCAACCTGTACCGTTTCCTGAGCGCCTGAAGCGCAGATCAGCCGGGCGAGGCTGCGCATCGAATCGCTATCATCGCTCGATGAGCTTTTTTGCCATTCTGTGCGCGCTGTTGATCGAGCAGGCGAGGCCG
>CAIQMJ010000497.1 GCA_903872875.1 uncultured Variovorax sp. | reverse complement strand
GGCTTCGTCCCAGACCACCGATTGCGGGCCGTCGATCACGTCGGCCTCGACCTCCTCGCCGCGGTGCGCGGGCAGGCAGTGCATGAACAGCGCGTCCGGCTGCGCCACGCGCATCATCTCGGTGTCGACGCACCAGTCGGCGAAAGCCGCCTTGCGGGCTTCGTTCTCGGCTTCGTAGCCCATGCTGGTCCAGACGTCGGTGGTCACCAGGTCGGCGCCGCGGCAGGCTTCCATCGGATCCTTGAAGACCTTGTAGCTCTCGGCCGAGCGGATGCCGGCGATCGACTGGTCGACCTCGTAGCCGCTCGGCGTGCTCACGTGCACCGTGAAGCCGAGGATCTCGGCGGCCTGCAGCCAGGTGTTGGCCATGTTGTTGCCGTCACCCACCCACGCGACCGTGCGGCC
Organism: uncultured Variovorax sp.; assembly: GCA_903872875.1. GTDB lineage: Bacteria > Pseudomonadota > Gammaproteobacteria > Burkholderiales > Burkholderiaceae_C > Variovorax. Next base: position 1,344 of record CAIQMJ010000497.1, on the reverse strand, counting down.
CTTGATGGAGCCGCGATGCTCGATGTACGTGAAGATGTCGGCCAGGATCTGGCAAGGGTGGAACTCGTTGGTCAGGCCGTTGATGACAGGCACGCGTGAATGCTCGGCGAACAGGTCGATCTTGTCCTGCCCGAAGGTGCGGATCATCACCAGGTCGACCATGCGGCTGATGACCTTGGCGCTGTCCTCGATCGGCTCGGCGCGGCCCAGTTGGCTGTCGCCCGTGGTCAGGTGCACCACGCTGCCGCCGAGCTGGTACATGCCGGCCTCGAAGCTCACGCGCGTGCGGGTGCTGGCCTTCTCGAAGATCATCGCCATCGTGCGGTCGACCAGCGGCTGGTGCCGCTCGTACGACTTGAACTTCTTCTTGATCAGCGCGGCGCGCTCGAACAGGTAGCCGTACTCGTCGGCCGTGAAGTCCGAGAACTGCAGGTAATGCCGGATCGCGGGTGTCGTGCTGCTGGTCATGGCGTCGGCTCCTCAAGGAAGGCCTTCACGATCGGCGCGAGGATGGCGACGATCTCGTCGGCTTCGGCGATGCTCAATATGAGCGGTGGCACCAGGCGGATGACGCTGTCGGCCGTGACGCTCAGCAGCAGGCCTGCTTCGCAGGCGCGGGTCAGGATCACGCCGCAGGGACGGTCGAGTTCGATGCCCAGCATCAGGCCCTGGCCGCGCACTTCCTTGACGCCCGCGAGGCCTTCGAATTCACGCTCGAGCGCGGCCTTGAGATGGGCGCCGACCCTGGCGGCGTTTTCCACCAGCTTCTGCTCTTCCATGATGCGGATGGTCTCGACACCGGCGCGCATGGCCAGCGGATTGCCGCCGAAGGTCGTGCCGTGGTTGCCGGGGCCGAAGATGTGTGCCGCCTTGGGGCCGGCCACTACCGCGCCGATCGGCACGCCCGAACCCAGGCCCTTGGCCAGCGGCATCACGTCGGGCACGATGCCGGCCCACTGGTGCGCGAACCACTTGCCGGTGCGGCCCATGCCGCACTGCACCTCGTCGATCATCATGAGCCAGTCTCGCTCGTCGCACAGTGCGCGGACCTGCTTGAGGTACTCGACGCGCATCGGATGGATGCCGCCTTCGCCCTGGATGGTTTCGAAGAACACGGCGACCACGTTCGGATTGCCTTCGGTGGCCTTCTTCAGGGCTTCGATGTCGTTGAGCGGCACGCGGATGAATCCCTCGACCAGCGGACCGAAGCCCTTCTGGATCTTCGGGTTGCCGGTGGCGGACAGCGTGGCGATCGAGCGGCCATGGAAGGCGGCTTCGTAGACGACGATCTCGGGGCGTTCGATGCCCTTGTCGTGGCCGAACTTGCGCGCCAGTTTCAGCGCG
>CAIQMJ010000496.1 GCA_903872875.1 uncultured Variovorax sp. | reverse complement strand
TCGAACGCCAGCCCGAACTGCTGCGGTAGCGCCCGGCGCTCAGTGGTGCACGGAGGACTCTGTCTCGACCCGTGCATGGCGCTCGGTCGCGAGGGCGAGCGGCGCGCCGAGCCCGGTCAGGGCGTGCAGCGCCTGCGCACTCGCCAGCGCGGTCTGCGACGCCTGCCGGCTGGCCGCCAGCAGCGTGGCCGATCGGGCGGCGTCGGCGTCACGCAGGCCGTGGCGCAGCAGCGCATGGGCGGCGAAGAGTGCGCCGCCGAAGCCGCGCGCTTCCGCCAGAACGTCGGGCGCACAGCCAGCCAGTTGCGCCCCGGCAATACCCGCAGCTTCACCCAATGGTGCGTAGCTGCGTGCCACGGCCTCTGCAGTCTGGTCCCCGTTCAGGGCCACGACCTCGTGTTCGCAGGTCTGGACCATCGCGATGCCGATGGCCTTGAGCGCCTGCGCGTCCTGGCAACGCGACAGCAGCCGGAACGCGCCGCTCGTGAGGTAGTCGCCGACCAGCACGCGGCCGGCCGGCCGGAGCGGCACCGGCAGATGCCGGTCGTCGTCGATGCGCACATGCAGGCGGTGCAGGCCGACATGGATGAGCTCGAGCGCGGCGCCCAGTTCCACGCAATCCTGGCTGTCCGAGAAGCTGCAGACGATGCCGGACAGCACGAACGTGGCCTCGCCCTGCTTGAGCAGAAGGCGTGCCTGGTCGATGGGGGCCGCGCGACTGTCGAGCACGGAGAGCAGCGCGTCGCTGACGCGCGATTGAACGGAAACCACGGAATTCATCCCCGGATTGTCGCGGCCTCTCAGCCGGGTGCCTGCGCCTGTTCGCAACGCACTTCGATGTGCTCGCGCTCGGCCAGCGTCGCGCCGATCCGTGCCGCGCTGAGGCAGCCGCCCCAGACGCAGCCGGTGTCGGTCGAGAGCAGGTCGGGCCGCGATACCCAGCCCAGCGTCGACCAGTGGCCGAAGGCGATCGTCGCGGCTGCGGTCTGGCGGCCGGGCACGTCGAACCAGGGCATGAAGCCGTCGGGTGCGCCGGCGACACCGTCCGTGCTGTCGAATTCCATCGTGCCGTCTGCGCTGCAGTAGCGCAGCCGCGTGAGCGCATTGACGATCACGCGCAGCCGTGCGCTGCCGGTGAGTTTGGCGTCCCATTGCGCCGGCTCGTTGCCGTACATGGTCTGCAGGAAGTCGCCGAGCGCCGAACCGCGCAGCACCGATTCGACTTCGGAAGCGAAGACCAGCGTGTCGGCCAGCGTCCATTGCGGCAGCACGCCGGCATGCACCATCAGCAGGTCGCCGGCCGCGCTGCCGGTGCCGACGCGCCGGTGCAGCGCCATGTGCTGATGGCGCAGCCAGTCGATCAGCGCGCCGCGGTCGGGCGCATCGAGGATGCTGGCGAGCGTGTCGCGCCGGCCCGTCTTGCGCGCGCCGTGCGCCACGCCCAGCAGATGCAGGTCGTGGTTTCCGAGGAGGCTGTGTGCCGCGCCGCCGAGCCGCTGCACGCGCCGCAGCACGTCGGCCGAGGCCGGCCCGCGGTTGACGAGGTCGCCGAGCAGCACCAGCGTGTCACGGCTCGGGGAGAAGTCGATGGTGTCGAGCAGGCGCTGCAGGGCCGCGTCGCAGCCCTGCACGTCACCGATCAAGTAAAGTGCCATGGTCCCCATTCTCCCTCCCCTTCATGGATGTTTTTCTGCTGGCCTTGCTGACGACGCTCAACGCGCTCTTTGCAATGTCCGAAATGGCCCTGTCCACCAGCCGTCGCGCGCGCCTTGCCGCACTGGCCGAAACGGGGGACGCAGGCGCTGCCGCGGCGCTCCGGCTGATGGAGGACCCGACGCAGTTCCTGTCCAGCGTGCAGATCGGCATCACCTCGATCGGCATGCTCAGCGGCATCGTCGGCGAGGCCGCCTTTGCCGCGCCACTCGCTGTCTGGATGACCGGTGTCGGCATGGGCGAGGGCACGGCCAGCATCGCGTCGACCGCCGTCGTGGTGACCTGCATCACCTTCTTCACGATCATCTTCGGCGAGCTGGTGCCCAAGCGCATCGGCCAGCTCTACCCTGAACCGGTCGCGCGCTTCGTGGCCCGGCCGATGCGCGGGCTGGCGACGGCCGCCAAGCCCTTCGTGCTGTTGCTGTCGGGCGCCACCGCCACCACGCTGAAGCTGTTGCGCATCGACTCCAATGCCGCGCGCACCGTGACCGAGGAAGAGATATCGGCCAGCCTCGAGGAGGGTGTCGACGCGGGCGTGATCGAGATGCACGAGCACCAGATGGTGCGCAACGTGTTCCATCTCGACGACCGTCGCCTGTCGTCGCTGATGGTGCCGCGCGCCGACATCGAATGGCTGGACGCGACCGACACCGTGGCCTCCAGCCTGCAGAAGGTCGCGGCGGCCGGCGCGCTGAACCTCGTGCACTCGTGGTACCCGGTCTGCCGGAATTCGCTCGACGACGTCGTCGGCGTGATCAGCGTGGCGCACCTGCTGCGGCTCGGCCCGGCGCATGAGGGATCGATCGAGAGCGTCGCGCAGCCGGCGTCTTTCGTGCCCGAGACGCTGACCGGTCTCGAATTGCTCGAACAGTTCCGCGCGCGCGCCGGCCGGCTGGTGTTCGTGGTCGACGAGTACGGCGTGGTGCAGGGCCTGATGACGCCGCGCGACATGCTCGAGGCGATCACGGGCGAACTGCAGCCCGGCGTCAACACCGAGGCCTGGGCCCGGCAGCGCGCAGATGGCGCCTGGGAACTCGACGGGCTGATGCCGGTGTCGGAACTGCGTGCGCGGCTGGCCATCCGCGAACTGCCCGATGAGGAACGCGGCCGCTACAACACCGTCGCGGGCTTGCTGATGTCGGTGTCGGGCCAGTTGCCGGCGGTGGGCGAGCGCATCGACTGTGCGGGCTGGACCTTCGAAGTCACTGCGCTCGACGGGCGTCGCATCGACCGCGTGGTGGCGCATCCGGATCCGCACGCCGACGCACGCGATCGCTGACGGAGATTCCATGTCACTCGACGACTTCGAATTCCAGTACCTCACGGGCCAGGCGCGGCCCGGCTTCCCCGCGTTGCATGCGGACTTCGCGGCGCGCAGCCTGGCCGTCGTCGGCAACGTGCCGTGCGAACTCGACCTGCGCTATGGCGATGCCGAGCGCTGCACCTTCGACTACTTCCCTGTGCCGGACGGCACCGCGCGCGGAGTCGTCGCCTTCTTCCATCCGGGCTACTGGCAGTGGCGCGACAAGGCGCACTTCCGCTTCATCGCGCCGACCTTCACTGCATTGGGTCTCGACGTCGCGCTGGTCAACTATCCGCTGTGCCCGGTCGTCACGCTCGCGGCGCTCACCGAGGCCGTGCGGGGTGCCATGCACGTGGTCGCGGCGCGGGCGCGACAAGGGGCCGATGCGGCAGTCCCGCTGATTGCCGCGGGGCATTCGGCAGGCGGCCACCTGGCTGCGGAAATGGGACTGACGCCATGGACCGAACGCGGCCTGCCGGATGGCGCGGTGGCCGGGGTGATCGCGCTGAGCGGCCTGTACGACATCGAGCCCTTGCGTCACACCTCGCTCGACATCAATTTGAAGCTCGACGCCGACAGCGCGCGTGCCGCGTCGCCGTTGCTGCGCGTGCATGCAGGCGCACCGCCGGCACTGATCGCCGTGGGTGCCGACGAAACGCCGGCGATGCGTGCGCAGACGGAGCGGATGCATGCCGCGTGGCAGGCCGCGGGCAACGCGTCGGCGCTGCTGCTGTCCGAGGGGGCGGACCACTTCAGCCTTCTCAACCAGCTGACGACACCCGGCACCGCACTGCATGCGCAGGTCGCGGCGCTGATCGACCGGGCGCTCGGCACCGGACATTGAGTCCGGCTGCCCGCGGCGCGACCGGCCGGAAGATCAGTCGACCTTCACGCCCGCGGCCTTGATCACCTGAGCCCACTTGTCGACCTCGGTCTTCTGGAACGCCGAGATCTGCGCGGTCGTCATGTCGGCAGGTTCCATGCCGAAGCCCTTGAGCTTCTCCTGCATCTCGGGCTGCGCCAGGATCTTGCGGATTTCGACGTGCAGGCGGTCGATCACCGGCGCCGGCGTGCCGGCCGGCACGAAGATCGCCTGCCACGACGCCACCTCGAAATCCTTCAGGCCGTCCACGCCCGACTCGGCGACGGTCGGCACATCGGGCATCGACGCGAGCCGCTTGCCCGATGTCACGGCGATGGCGCGCAGCTTGCCGCTCTGGATGTGTGGGCCGGCGACCACCGTGGTGTCGAACATCATGTCGACCTGGCCGCCGATCACGTCCTGGATGGCCGGGCCGCTGCCCTTGTAGGGCACGTGGGTGAACTTCACGCCCGACTTGTAGGCCAGCAGTTCGAGCGCCAGGTGCTGCGAGGTGCCGGTGCCGGCCGACGCCGACGAGAGTCCGCCCGGCTTCGCCTTGCTG
>CAIQMJ010000495.1 GCA_903872875.1 uncultured Variovorax sp. | reverse complement strand
TTCACCGGGTTCCAGGCAGGAACGGACAAACTGGCGGCGCTTGTCGACGCCGATGTGGTGGTACAAACATCGCGGTACGAACAAGGGGCCTGGGCGCCGATCGAGGCGGTGGAAGCGACCTTCGGCCGCTACCCGCCGCTGGACACGCCAACGGCACTGGCACTCGGCTTCCGGCATGACGGCAGCACCGAGGCGCTGGTGCGCAATGCGCTGCGTGCGACGGCGGCGCAGAACTCCACGGCCGCGCAGGCCGGATAGCCGGCACAGGCACCGCAGGTCCAACGAAACAAGAGAGACAAGACCATGACCCATTCCACACCCCACTCGGCTTCGCGCCGCCGCCTGCTCGCCGCGGGCGCCGCACTGCCCATCGCCGCGCTGCTGCCGCATGCCACGCTGGCGGCCGGCTACCCGGAAAAGCCGATTCGCATCGTGATTCCCTTCGCCTCCGGCGGCACCGCCGACGTGGTCGCCCGGCTGCTGGCCAACAAGCTCACCGAACGGCTCGGCCAGCCGGTGGTGGTCGACGCACGCGCCGGCGCCAACGGCATCATCGGCGCCGACGGCGTCGCCAAGGCGGCGCCCGACGGCTACACGCTGCTGCTGCACAGCTCGGCTCACGCGATCAACGCGAGCCTCTACAAGAAGCTGCCCTTCGATACGTTGCGCGACTTCACGCCGGTGGCACCGGTGGTCGCACCCGGCGTGTTCGTGATCGTGGTGAATCCGTCGCTGCCGGTCAACAGCATCCCCGAGCTGCTGGCCTACGCCAAAGCGCGTCCGGACACCGTGTCGTACGGCTCCGCCGGCATCGGCAACGGCCTGCACCTGGCCGGCGAGATGCTCGCGCAGATGGGCGGCGTGAAGCTGCTGCACGTGCCGTACAAGGGCGCGGCGCCGATCCTCAACGACCTGGTCGGCAACCAGATCCAGATGATGTTCAACAGCCCGCTCGCGGTGCAGGGCTTCGTCAGGGACAAGAAGCTGCGCATGCTGGCGCAGACCGGCCTCGTGCGCAGCAGCGCGCTGCCCGACCTGCCGACCGTGGCCGAATCCGGCCTGCCGGGCTTCGAGGTCACGAGCTGGTACGGCCTGTACGCGCCGGCGAACACGCCAGCACCGATCGTCCAGCGGCTCAATGCCGAGACGATCTGGGCGATGAACCAGCCCGACGTGCAGGAGCGCCTTGCATCGCTCGGCACCGCGGCCCTGCCGCCGACCACGCCGGCCCAGTTCGGCGAGTTCACGCGCAGCGAGATCGCGCGCTACGCCGCCGTGATCCGCAAGGCCAGCCTGAGCCTCGACGTCGTCTGAGGCTGCCTCTTTTCGTCAGCAACCAGAAGAACCAGGAGACAACCATGAACCTCAATCGCCGCCAATCGCTCGCCCTCGGCGCCAGCCTGCTGCTCGGCACCGGCGTCGGCCGCGCCTTCGCGCAGGACTATCCGAACAAGCCGATCCGCGTCATCGTGCCGTTCCCGGCGGGGACCGGACTCGACGTCGACTCGCGCTTCTTCGCGGCCCGCCTGTCGATAGAGCTGGGCCAGACCGTCTACATCGAGAACCGCCCTGGCGCCACCGGCACCATCGGCACCGACTACGCGGCCAAGGCCGCGCCCGATGGCTACACGCTCTACATGGGCTCGACCAGCGCCCTGTCGTACGTGCCGACGCTGTTCAGCAAGCTGCCCTACAAGCTCAGCGACTTCACCGCCGTCAGCCTGCTGGCGGTGCTCGAGGGCGCGCTGGTCGCCAACCCGAAGCTGCCGGTGAAGAACGCCGCCGAGCTGGTGGCGCTGGCCAAGGCGCAGCCCGGCACGGTGCGCGCCGCGACGCAGGGCATCGGCAGCTTCTCGCACATGGTGGGCGAATGGTTCGTGGCGACCACCGGCGCACCGATCGACTTCATCCCCTACAACACGTCGAGCCCGTTCGCGAGCGTGCTGGCGGGCGACACGCAGGTCATCTTCGACGCGCTGCCGGCCTCGATGACCAACATCCAGGCCGGCAAGCTCAAGGCGCTGGCGATCACCGGCAAGTCGCGCCAGCCGCTGCTGCCCGACGTTCCGACCTATGCCGAACAGGGCATCGCCAACTTCGAGCCCTTCACCTGGTTCGGCCTCATGGCGCCGGCCGCCACGCCGCGCGGCTTCATCGACCGCATCGCCACGGCCTGCGCACAGATCGCGAAGTCACCCGAGGCCGTCGAGCGCTACCGCAGCCTGGGCGGTGCGCCGACCGGCAGCAGCGCAGCCGACTTCGACAGCTTCGTGAAGGCCGAGCAGGCCAAGTGGATACCGGTGGTGCAGCGCACCGGCGTGAAGCTGGGCTGAGGATGGAACCGATCCTGGAGTTCGATGCGCTGTCGATCCGGCTCGGCGGCCGCGAGATCCTCTCGCCGACCAGCCTGACGATCGAACGCGGCGAGTTCGTCTGCATCATCGGCCCCTCGGGCTGTGGCAAGACCACGCTGCTGCGCGCGGCGGCCGGCTTCGTGGCACCGAGCGCCGGCCAGGCGCTGCATCACGGCCGGCGTGTCGAACGGCCCTCGCGCGAAGCGGCCTTCGTGTTCCAGGACTACGGCCGTGCACTGCTGCCCTGGCGCACGGTGGAAGGCAACGTCGCGCTGGCGCTCGAAGCCGCGCATGTGCCGGCGGCCGAGCGACCGGCGCGCATCGCGCAGGTGCTTGAAACGGTCGGCCTGGGCGCGCATGCACGCAAGTACCCGGCGGAACTGTCGGGTGGCATGCAGCAGCGCGTGCAGATCGCGCGCTGCCTGGCACAGGAGCCCGACCTGCTGATGATGGACGAGCCCTTCGGCGCGCTCGACGCGATGACGCGGGAGAGCCTGCAGGACGAAGTGTCGCGGCTGGTGCGCGAGCGCGGGCTGACCGTGCTCTTCGTCACGCACGACCTGGAGGAAGCGATCTACCTGAGCGATCGCGTGATCGCGCTGCGCGCGCATCCGACGCCCGAGCGGCCCAGCCTGGCGGCGATCGTCGACGTGCCGATCCCGCGGCCGCGGCAGCAGCTCGACACCCGCGAGCATCCCGAATTCCTGCGGCTGCGGCGCGAGCTCTACGGCTTCCTGGGTCATGGCCATGACTAGCGGCGGCACTCTGCCCCGCGTGGCCGGACGCTGGCTGCGGCCCTGGGCCTTCCCGGCGCTGCTGCTGGGCGCGCTGGAGTTCTACGCGCGCACCGCCGGCCGCGGCAGCGAGGCGCTGGCGGCGCCGAGTGCGGCCGCCGCGGCCTTCGCGCAACTGCTGCCGTCGATGGAGCCCGACGGCCTGTTCCGCGCCACCGCCTTCACGTTGGGCAGCGCGGCAGCGGGCCTGCTGCTGGGCACGCTGGCCGGTGTCGCGATCGGCCTGCCGCTGGGCCTGTCGCGCCGTGCCGCGCAGGCCGGCTTCCTGACGATCGAGGTGCTGCGGCCGATCCCGTCGGTCGCGCTGATCCCGCTGGCGATGCTGGTGTTCGGCTTCGGCTTCCGCATGGAAATCGGCGTGGTCGCATTCGCGGTGTTCTGGCCGATGCTGATCCTCTCGCAGGCGGCCGTGCGGCAGGTCGAACCACGGCTGCTGGAAGTGGCGCGCGCGCTCGAACTGGCACCCGCGGCGCGCATCCGAAAGATCGTGCTGCCGGCCGCGCTGCCTCGGCTCTTCGTCGCGCTGCGGCTGTCCGTCGCGGTGGCGCTGGTGGTGGCCGTGACGGTCGAGATCGCCGCCAACCCGCACGGCATGGGCTACGCGCTGATCATTGCGCAGCAGAGCCTGGACCCGGCGCTGATGCTGGCCTGGCTCGGCTGGATCGGTGCCGTCGGCGTGGCGGTCAATGCCGTCGCCCAATGGGCGCAGCGCGCCGCGGCACGCGCCATGGGCGAGGTGCGGCGATGAAAGCGCGCCGCATTCCATGGGGCGCCTCGGCGCTGTCCCTGCTCGTACTCGCCTCGCTGCTGGCCGCCTGGAGCGCTGCGAGCCATGGCGGGTGGGTCAGCGCGGTGTTCCTGCCGACGCCGATGGCTGCGCTGCACAGCCTGCGCGACGGATGGCTCGGCGGCGAACTCGCCGGCTTCACGCTCGCGACCGCCGGCCGCATGCTGGGCGGCTGGCTGCTTGCGTCGCTGGCCGGCATCGCGCTCGGCGCGCTGATCGGCAGCTCGGCCGCCGCACGCGCCTGGCTGCAGCCCACGCTGGAATTCGTGCGCCCGCTGCCGGCCTCCGCGGTGATGCCGCTCGCCATCTCGCTGTTCGGACTCGGACCGACGATGGTGCTGGTGGTGGTCGCATTCGGCGCGATGTGGCCGGTGCTGCTCGCGACCGTGCACGGCTTCGCGTCGGTGCACGACCGGCTGCGCGAGGTGGCGCAGGCGCTGCAGCTGTCGCGCGGCGCCTTCGCCTGGAAGGTCGGCCTGCCCAACGCGCTGCCCGACATCGTGGCCGGCATGCGGCTGGCGATGACCGTCGCGCTGATCATCTCGGTGGTCGGCGAGATGCTGGCCTCCCAGCCCGGCCTGGGACAGGCCATCCTGCTGGCGGCGCGATCCTTTCGCGCCAGCGATCTGTTCGCCGGCGTGATCCTGCTCGGCGCCATCGGCTTCGCGAGCAATGCGCTGCTCGCGCTCGCGGAACGCCGCTTCCTTCACTTCCAGAACCGCTGATCCGATCCCGAGAAAGACCCCCACCATGCCCCGCCGCTTCGTCGACCTCTCGATCTACCTGGAGAACGACGTGCTCTCCGATCCACCGCCGCTCGCGCCCCGCATCGTGTACGAGAAGCATGCCGACACCGTGCACGAGTTCGTCCACATGCTGCCCGGCACGCGCCCGGAGGACTTCCCCGACGGCGAGGCCGCGGCCGTGGAACGCGTCACGCTGACCACGCACAACGGCACGCACCTGGATGCGCCGTGGCACTTCCACTCCACCATGGACGGCAAGCTGGGCGGCAGCCGGCCGTCGATGACGATCGACGAGGTGCCGCTGGAGTGGTGCTTCCAGCCCGGTGTGAAGCTGGACTTCCGACACTTCCCCGACGGCTACGTCGCCACGGCGGCGGACGTCGAGGCCGAACTGGCGCGCATCGGCCACATGCTGGCACCGATGGAGATCGTGATCGTCAACACCCGCGCCGGGTCGCGCTATGGTCACGACGACTACGTGAGTGCCGGCGCCGGCATGGGCTACGAAGCGACGATGTACCTGCTGGAGCGTGGCGTCCGCGTCACCGGCACCGACGCCTGGAGCTGGGACGCGCCCTTCTCGTACACCGCGAAGAAGTTCGCCGAGACCGGCGACCGCAGCCTGCTATGGGAAGGCCACAAGGCAGGCCGCGACATCGGCTACTGCCACCTGGAGAAGCTGCACAACCTGGAAGCGCTGCCGCCCGACGGCTTCACGATCAGCTGCTTCCCGCACAAGATACGGGCGGCGTCGGCGGGGTGGACGCGGGCGGTGGCGATCTTCGAGGATGCGTGAGAGACGGCGGACTGCGACGCCGACGATCCGTCGCCGCTTCGCATGCGGGTGCATGCGTTCGGGGTCGACAGGCGATCGTCTCTTTGCATGACAGACCATGCCGCCCAAATCGAACAAGGACGGCACCATGGTCAATCGCTATATCAGCGTCCCAGCCTCAACGAGCACGGCAGCCAGCACGGACAACCCAGTCGTCGACCGGACCCAAAGCCATCAGGACTCCGCATCCGTCCTCAGCGAACGTCAGACGCCGAGCCTCATCGACCCCGAGCAGTTTCCGCGCTCATCGCATTCGCACGCATCGACGACCACGGCAGTTGCAGCCACGGCTGCGCATGGACATGCCGGATTCAGCGCGCCCCCGCCATCCACCGGCCTGTCCCTGCACGAACTCGCTTCGCTTCGTGAAAGGCTCAACAGGATCGCCTTCCATCCCCAGTGGCGCGACAACGCACCTGCCGCCGTTGCCGAACTTCGGCATCTGCTGCCGACGCAATTGCCTCCGGCGTATGAAACCCTGGCGTGGGCTTGCGACAAGTTCGCCGCATTCACCCGATCGGGCAGCTGCGGCGACAGTGCCGCGCTGATGGATATCCTCGACGCGCTGCGGACGCTGATCGAGGACGCCCGACCTCAGGAGGATCCATTCGCTCAGGACCTGGCAAGCGCATCGCCGCCGCCGCCGAAGCGGCCGCGCCTGGACGATGCCGCGACGGCGTCACAAGTCGATACGTTGCCGAAGTCGATGCCGGGCAATGCAGTCCCCTCGGTCGAGAGCTGCCTGACCAGGCTCGAACAGATCCCGGCCAATGCCCGGGACTGGACCGATCAAGCAGCGCCGATCGCGAAAGAACTGCTCGAAGTACTGAAGAACGACCAGGCGCTCTGCAGCCGTCATCCTTTTCTTCTGACCTTGTGCACGGTATTCGACACCTGCAACAACAAGGTCGTGGGCGACGACCTCATGACGATGCTTCGCAAAGCCGTGGATGGCCGCGCTCAGGTCGGCACTGCAGGCCTGGCCGATGCGTCGAGCGCCCTGCCTTTGGAGGCGGCCACGAGACCCAGGCCCGCCACCGCCGCTGCAGCGCCGATGGACCTCGTTTTCGGGAATGCTGCCGAGAACGCCGTCTACGGCGTCCTGCGCGACGACCCGACGATGAGCAACAAGGAGATACACAGGAAGCTGCCGGATTGGAAGCCACGCGCGATGAGGCGGAGCATCGCCTTCGTCCGCGCACATATCGCCTTCCACTTGCCGACAGACAAGTTCGTGCGGATTCTCGAATGCCTGGCGCGGTCCAGAACTGCCCTGAGTTTTCTGAATGGCATTGCGAAGGACGAGAACATGGCCGTCAGTCCGGATTGGTTCGACGACTTGCAGAGCGCGTTGACCGCGTATCTCGACGGGCACGACGGCAGGATTCCGAGCAACGAAGCGGAGGTCGCCATATTCGCGAAGGCGCTGAAGCCCAGCGAGCCCGCCGCGGCAATTCGACGAGCGGCGACCTGCGGCCCACCGGGTTGCGTCTCTCGCGAGCAGGCATTGTCCGACTGGATGGCCGAAGAGCCTGGTCTGGCAACGCCCCGAACTTCTCCCCAGGTCGATCTCCCGCCCGCAAGAAGCGGGGCGAACAGCGGAGGCCCACCGACTGTCAAACGCGCCGTACTCGAAAATCCATCGGCAGGCAATACGACGCTGCACAGCCTCATGCCTGACCTGCTCCTGTCGACGGTGCGAAAAGCCGCCAACGCGGCTCGCGACAAAATCGCTTTCAGCTTGCCAAGTCTGGAAACAATTCTGAATGCCATATCGATCGTGGACGCCTCGAGAACCCCTGAGCTGTTCCTCGTCGCGCTCGGCAAGAATGATCTCGGCATGAATGTGCAGGCGTTCCCGGACTGGAAGATCGCGCTGGACATCTACAGGCAAACGCACGACACCCAGATTCCGGTCTCCGAGAAAGACGTGGAAGATCTCGCGAGATGCATCCCGGTCAGCACCACGGCCGCACCAGCCTTCTGGGCCTTGACCCGAGGGGTGGACGGATACTGCCAGCCAATCGATATCGCGACGTTGGATTGGCAGAAAAGAGAACCCGACAAGTTCGCCCCTTTCAACAACACCACCTTGCCAAGATCCGTCTGGCCCTGAGGTGCTCGTCGCTTCGCATCCGGACAAATACTTTCGCGGTTCACGATCGGCCGCGTGGTCACACGACGGACGATGCTTGCCGAGTCGAACAAGGACGGCACCATGGTCAATCCCTACAACGGCTCGCCAGCAACTGCAGGCAGCACGAGCACAAGTACAGGCACCTTGAATTTGGTGACCGACACCGCATCCAACCTGTCGGCGCCGACCCCCAGCCTCGGCAGATATCCGACATCGAGCGCCATCGACCTCGAACAGCTTCCACGGCCATCGCAGTCGAACACACCGACCACGGCAACCGCGGCCACCACCGCCCAGAGGAATGCCGGATTCAGCGCGCCCGCCCCATCCGCCAGCCTGTCCCTGCACGAACTCACTTCGCTTCGTGAAGAGCTGGACAGGATCGCCTTCCATCCCCAGTGGCGCGACAACGCACCTGCCGCCATTGCCGAACTTCGGCGCCTGCTGCCAACGCAATTGCCTCCAGCGTACGAAATCCTGGCTTGGGCCTGCGACAACTTCGCCGCATGCACCCGATCGGGCAGCTGCGGCGACAGTGCCGCGCTGATGGACATCCTCGACGCACTGAAGACGTTGATCGAGGATGCCCGACTCCAGCAGCAGCCACCCACTCCGCACCTGGCAAGCACATCCCCACCACCGTCGAAACGGCGGCGTCTGGAAAACTCTGCGGAGGAAAGCGGAAAAGCCGACACGGCGATCGATTGCGGAGACGCCGGCACGCCGCCCGCGGCCACATCGACAACGCCCAAGGAACCTCCACCCACCGCCGCATCCACACAACTCTCGGATGACGTCTACCACGCCTTCTGCATGCTGACCTGGCAACTCTCGCAAGCAGTTGCCAAACACGATGCACCCAAGGCTCTCGACAGTTTGAAAGAACTGAAGACGTTGGCACATGAAACGGGGCAGGCCGACATCGCGGACGCCGCCGCATTGCAGCCGGACTGGGACGGAACGACGAAGTTGGCGGCAGCCTTGAACATGCGGTTTCCGGCAGTCCCGCCAGCTCCCATCTTCAAGAATCCCGACGAAGCGGAGGTCTACGGCATCCTTCGCACGGATTCGACACTGACCCAGCCCCAACTGAAAGCCAAGCTGCCCGACCTGGACGTTCGCGTTCTTGCACCCGCCGCAGCTGCCGTGCGGTCGCAGTTTGCCTTCGGCCTGAGTACCGACAGGTTCTTGCAGATCTCGAATCGCGTCGCGAACGCAAGCACCGCAGGGGG
>CAIQMJ010000494.1 GCA_903872875.1 uncultured Variovorax sp. | reverse complement strand
GGTCGTGCCCATCGGCCCGCCGACGGGGTTCTGCTGGCCGGCGGCGGTGGCCGGGTTCGGCACCGAGGTGGTCGGCGGATTGCCTTGCGCGAATGCAGCGCTGGCCGTGCCGAGGGCGAGGATGGCGAGAAGTCGAGTGCTGTGCTTCATGAGAGGCTCCTTGGGGTTGGATGAAACCGCGTCGGCCGATCGATGTGGCCGACTGGTTCCCAAGCTAAGAGCCATCCGCTTTGCCGAGGTCGGCACGCGACCTCGCACGTTGTAGGCGCGGGGCGCCGCGCATTGCAAGCGCTCGCGCGCCGCGCGCAGGACAGGGCGCCGTCGCCCCTTCCTCCTGCTTCAGGCCTCGCCCTTCACCTTCAGCCGCCACGCATGCAGCAGCGGCTCGGTGTAGCCACTCGGCTGCTCCAGTCCCTTGAACACCAGGTCCTGCGCGGCCATGTACGCGGCCGACGTGGTGAAGTGGCCGGCCATCGGCTGGTACAGCGCGTCACCCGCGTTCTGCTTGTCGACCACGGCGGCCATGCGTTCGAAGGTCGCATTGACGGCGTCCTTCGTCACGATGCCGTGCAGGAGCCAGTTGGCGATGTGCTGGCTCGAGATGCGCAGCGTCGCGCGGTCTTCCATCAGGCCGACGTTGTGGATGTCGGGCACCTTGGAGCAGCCCACGCCCTGGTCGATCCAGCGCACCACATAGCCCAGGATGCCCTGCACGTTGTTGTCGAGTTCCTGCTGCTTCTCTGCATCCGTCCACACCGGGTTTGGCGCCACCGGCACCTGCAGCAGGTCGTTCAGGATGTTGTCGCGCTCGGCGTTGGCGTCGATCTTCTCGAGTTCCTTCTGCACGCCGGCCACGTCGACCTGGTGGTAGTGCAGCGCATGCAGCGTCGCTGCGGTGGGCGAGGGCACCCAGGCGGTGTTGGCGCCGGCCTTCGGGTGCGCGATCTTCTGCTTGAGCATGTCGGCCATCAGGTCCGGCATGGCCCACATGCCCTTGCCGATCTGCGCCTTGCCGCGCAGGCCGCACGAGAGGCCGACCAGCACGTTGTTCCTCTCGTAGGCGGCGATCCACTTGGTACCCTTGATGTCGCCCTTGCGCAGCATCGCGCCGGCATGCATGGCGGTGTGCATCTCGTCGCCGGTACGGTCCAGGAAGCCGGTGTTGATGAAGGCCACGCGCGCGGCGGCCTCGGCGATGCAGGCCTTCAGGTTCACGCTGGTGCGGCGTTCCTCGTCCATGATGCCGAGCTTCACGGTGTTGGCCGGCAGGCCGAGCAACTGCTCGACGCGGCCGAACAGTTCGCTGGCGAAGGCGACTTCGGCCGGGCCGTGCATCTTCGGCTTCACGATGTAGATGCTGCCGGTGCGCGAGTTGCCCTTGCGCTTCAGGTCGATGGTCGCGATGGTGGTGGTCACCACGGCGTCCAGGATGCCTTCCGGGATCTCCTTGCCGCCTGCGTACAGGATGGCCGGGTTGGTCATCAGGTGGCCCACATTGCGCAGGAACATGAGCGAGCGGCCATGCAGCTTCACGGGCTTGCCGTCGGCGCCGATGTATTCGCGGTCGGGGTTCAGGCCGCGCGTGAAGGTCTTGCCGCCCTTGGCCACTTCCTCGGTCAGCGTTCCCTGCACGATGCCGAGCCAGTTCGAATAGGCCGTGACCTTGTCGGCCGCATCGACCACCGCCACCGAGTCTTCCAGGTCGAGGATGGTCGACAGCGCGGCTTCGAGCACCACGTCGCTGACGCCGGCGGCGTCGGTCTTGCCGATGGCCGTGGAGCGGTCGATCTGGATGTCGAGGTGGATGCCGTGGTGCTTCAGGAGCACCGACGACGGCGCCGCCGCGTCGCCCTGATAGCCGACGAAGGCGGCCGGGTCCTGCAGCGACGTGTTGCTGCTGTGCAGCGTGACGACCAGTTGGCCGTCCTTCACGCTGTAGCCGGTCGCATCCTTGTGCGAGCCGTTGACCAGCGGTGCAGCCTGGTCGAGCACGTCGCGTGCGAAGGCGATGACCTTCGCGCCGCGCACCGGGTTGTAGCCCTTCCCCTTCTCCGCGCCGTCGGTTTCGGGAATCGCGTCGGTGCCGTACAGCGCGTCGTACAGCGAGCCCCAGCGCGCGTTCGCCGCGTTGAGCGCATAGCGCGCGTTCAGGATCGGCACCACGAGCTGCGGGCCGGCCTGCAGCGCGAGTTCGGCATCGACGTTCGATGTGGTGGTCTGCACGTCCTTCGGCTGCGGCAGCAGGTAGCCGATCTTCTCGAGGAAGGCGCGGTAGCCCTGCATGTCGGCGATCGGGCCCGGGTTGGCCTTGTGCCAGGCGTCCATCTCGGTCTGGATACGGTCGCGTTCGGCCAGCAGGGCGATGTTCTTCGGCGCCAGGTCGCTCACGATGGCGTCGAAGCCCTGCCAGAACACGGCGCTGTCGACGCCGGTGGCCGGCAGCACCTTGTCTTCGATGAAGCGGTGGAGTTCGTTGGCGACCTGCAGGCCGTGGATCGTGGTGCGTGCGGACATGTGAGCCTCTTGAAACGGTGGGGGGCGCAGTGCGCAAGGCACCGCATGCCCGAACTGTAGAGGACTCTTCCCTTCAGATTAACCCTGCCGTGCGCGATTGATTCGAAACCTACTTGTGGGTAATCGGGGCTTCGATG
>CAIQMJ010000493.1 GCA_903872875.1 uncultured Variovorax sp. | reverse complement strand
CGCCGCGCTCGCCAACCTGCCGCAGCCGCCGTCCGTGCTGTCGGGCGTCCCTGATGCCGCACCGGGCATGGCGGTCCCGACCGTCGCCATCGCAGTCAACAGCGCGACCTTCAGCAGCGACGACACCGGCTGGCTCGACGCGCTGATCGAAGCGCTCGCGCAGCGCGGCCTGCGCGCCTATGCGTTCTACGGGCCACGCCAGCAGTCCGATCTCTTCTACCGGATGACGCACGACGGCGCAGCTGCCGCAGCCGGTGTGCCAGCCAACGGCCGCATGGCGGACCTGCTGATCAACGCCGCGCTGGTCTTCAACCCGAACGAGCGCAAGGCCGAGCTGGAACGCATCGGCGTGCCCGTGCTGCAGACGCTGCCCGCGCTCGCGATGGACGCGGCGCAGTGGGCCCGGAGCAAGGATGGCCTGGCGTCGTCCGACGTCGCCTTCTACTACGCGCCGAGCGAGTTGGCGGGCATGGTCGACCCGATGCTGATCACCGCGCGAGACGCCACGACCGGCGCGCAGCAACCCCTGCCGCTGCAGATCGCTTCCGTCGCCGACAAGGCCGCCGCGATCCTGCGCCTGCAGCGCACGCCCACGTCCGATCGCCGCATTGCGGTGCTGGTCTACAACTACCCGCCGGGCGAGGCGAACTTCGGCGCGTCCTTCCTGAACGTGCCGCGCAGCGTCGACCGCATGCTCGGCGCGATGTCCGCCGCCGGCTACCGCACCGAGGCGCCGGGCGCCGACGCACTGATCGCGCAGGTGCAGGCGACGCTGTCCGCGTCCTACGACGCCGCGCAGTTCCAGCCGCTGCTCGACCGCGACCTGGCCGACACGCTGCCGCTGTCGCGGTACCTGGCGTGGTTCCGCGCGCTGCCCGTCGAAACGCAGCAGCACATCGAGGCCTGCTGGGGGACGCCCGAACGTTCGGCGATGCTGCACACGGTCGCGGGCGCGCCGGCGTTCTTGATCCCGCGCGTGCGCTACGGCAACGTGGTCGTGATGCGCCAGCCGGCGCGCCTGGAGCCGGGCGCCGACGCAGCGCGCAGGTCGGCGCAGCTGTATCACCGCGAGTCGATCCCGCTGAGCCACAGCTACCTCGCGACCTACCTCTGGATGCGCACGCAGTTCGGAGCGAACGCGGTGGTGCATGTGGGTACGCACGGCACGGCCGAATGGTCGCCGGGCAAGCAGCGCGGGCTGTCGGCCCTCGACGATCCGATGCTCGCGCTGGGCGACCTGCCCAACGTGTATCCGTACATCATGGACAACCTCGGCGAGGCCACCACGGCCAAGCGCCGGGGCCGCGCGACGATGGTCAGCCATTCGACGCCGATGTTCTCGCCCGCCGGCTTCCGCCCCGAGGCGGCGGCCCTGCATGAGCGCATGCATGACTGGGAGACGCTGTCGCCCGGCGCGGTGAAGTCGGCGCTCGAGGCGCGGCTCGCCGCCGACTTCGTCGTGCAGCACTACGACCGCGACCTGCACTGGACGCCGCAACGTATCCGCGCCGACTTCGAGGGCTTCATGGCGGTGCTGCATCCGTACCTGGACGAGCTCGCGCAGACCGCGCAGCCGCT
>CAIQMJ010000492.1 GCA_903872875.1 uncultured Variovorax sp. | reverse complement strand
TGCAGGGATTTCATCAGGGCTACCAACAGGTGCTGGGACTGCGTCGTGCGCTCGACGATGCCCGGCTGCCCGGCGACGGGAGCAGCGCGGCGCTGCGCAGGCAATTGGAAGCGGACGGGCAGATCGAGAAGGCGATCGCGTCCCTGGGAGCCCTTGCGGCCGCTGCGGCATCGGCGCCTTACGCACTGCAGCCATTGCAGACGGCCCTCGACAAGGCGCTGGCCGCCGAACGGCAGGGCCAGGCAGCGCTCCTGGCGCTTGCCACCACGCCGTCGCGCAGCAGGGAATGCACGGACGTCGCGGGCGGCAGCCTCTGCCAGCGACTGGACGAATTGAACTCGCTCAAGGCCCTGGGCCTGCCCATCGGATGGGACCCATTTCTGCAGCCGCAGATCTTCAAGACAGGCTGCGGGAAAGACCCGCAGAACGCCGGGGCCCCGGCCTGCTGGGACTTGGCGAGCGCAGGCAACCTTGCACTCGTCCTGGTCGGCTGGTTCGTCACCGCGGTGGCGGCCAGCCTCGGCGCGCCTTTCTGGTTCGACATCCTCAACAAGGTCGCCAAGCTCCGCGCCTCCGGAGCGCGACCCTCGGCCGCCGACGAAGCCGGCACCGCCCTCACGCCGCCCGGCGGCACCGTCATGTCGCAGCCACTCGATGCGCCATCGCCGAGCGGTGGTGGCGGTAGCGGCGGTACTGCTGGCGGCCCCTCACCCAACAACGCCATCGGGTCCGAACCCATGAGCGATGCGCTCAACGCGGACGAGAAGCGGCTGGGCACCAGCGAAGTGCGCCGGCTGCAGAGCGCGCTCGGGCTGTCGCCGCCCCGGATCAGCGGTGCGTTCGACGGCGTCACGCGCCAGGCGATCAAGGCCTGGCAACAGCGCCAGAACTACGGCAGCAGTGCAGAGCTCACGGCCCGGCAGATCGAGGAACTGCTGGACGCGCGAAGCCCTGCGATGGCCTCCGCCGCCGCACCGACAGCGGTGCCTGCATCCGTGCAGCCACCGACCGCGCCGCGCGCCACGCCCAGCCCGCTCGCCCTGCCGACGGCGGGCAGCGCCTTCGACCCGCCCGTCACCTTGCTGCGCGCCATCGCCAATGGCGGGCCGTCAGTGCCCTGGGACGCCCTGGGCAGCCAGAAGGGACTGGCACGCGAAATCCAGAACCGTCTGACGCAGATCGGCCTGCTCGACCCGCCGGCGGACGGTGCCTTCGGACCTGTATCGCTCTGGGCGCTGGGCGCCTTCGTGAAGGCAATGGATGCGCCGGCCAACCGCGAGGTCGACGGAGCGCTCGCCCGGTTGCTGCTCTCGGACGAGGCCATGACGTGCTTCCCGTTCGCCGCTGGCAACGACCTGGCCGGCCGCATCGCAACCGCCATGACCGAGAAGAAGTACTGGCTCTGCCGTCATCCCGACGCAGTGAACATCGTCTATGTCGAAGGCATGAACGCGGATGGAACGCCGAACGCCAACACGCCGAACGAGTTCAACGATCTGCGCACCGTGCTGCGCTTCAACACGGACGGCTTGCCATGGCTGGCGGGGTGTTGGCAAGCGACGACCGAACCGGGGCGCTACTACACGCTCAACCCGCTGGCGGACACGCCCGCCGTCGCGCGGATCGCACTCGGCCAATTCAAGGCCTGGGCCGTCGGCCTGCACCACGGGACGGACCCGGCGCTGGTGCAGGTCGCACCCATCGACATCTACCGCGACCTGAACCGCAACTACCGCCGCGACGAGGGCGAGCGCGTGTCCATCGCGGGGACGATCAACCAGCATGCCGGCGGTGACCTGCCGACGAACAACATCGGCAGGACGAGCGCCGGTTGCCTGGTGGGGCGGACGACCGCGGGGCACGACGAATTCCTGGCGCTGTGCAAGCAGGATCCGCGGTATCGGGCGAGCAACGGGTATCGCTTTTTGACTGCGGTGCTGGAAGCCAGGGATCTGGCCCCGTGACATGCCGGGCGGCAACGGACAAGGTTCGAACGAGCGCAAACAAGATGGCGCGCACCTTTGCAGACCGTTACCTCGCACGTTCAGCTTCATCTCAGCTTCGGAGGCAAACACTCACGCTTTTCCTGATGGAGGCTCCCATGATCCGACACCTTTTGACCATCATCACCATCGTCTGGTGCACCGGCGGCGTCGCCGGATACAGCCTCGTCCGCATCGCGAGCCTCGCGGATGCAGCGGACGATGTTGCTGCGCAGGAACAGCGGTCGGCCGAGATTCGCCTGGTGGAGTCCGAGCGGCCCACGGCTCGCGGCAGGCAGCTTTGAGCCTCCGCGATCAGGCATCGCGATGTGCCTTCACCCTTCCCCATGACGGCACATTCGAACGCGCCGCTCTCGGGGATGGCACCATAGTTGCAACGCTCCGGAATCAACGGATCGAGATACTTGACATAGAGAAGGATGCGCCACGGCATGGCCCAGCGATTGAGCAGCAGCGAGTTCAAGCAAGTCGTCACATTGACCCCCTTGGTCGCCATCGACCTCCTCGTCCGCAACGAGCGCGATGAACTGCTGGTCGGCATGCGCGTCAACCCGCCGGCGAAGGACTTCTGGTTCGTGCCAGGCGGCCGGGTTTTGAAGAACGAGACGCTGGCCGATGCCTTCCGGCGGCTGACGCTCGTGGAGCTGGGGACCGTTTTCCAGCGGGAGGATGCGCAGTTCCAGGGACTGTACGACCACATCTACGAGGAAGACTTCACGGGTGCGACCGATGTCGGGACGCACTATGTCGTGCTGGCGCACACGCTGCGCGTGAAGGCGGCCGCATTGACCCTGCCCGATGCACAGCACAACGCGTACCGCTGGATCAGCTTCGCCGATGCGCTCGCAGCGCCCGAGGTTCATGCGAACACGAAGGCGTACTGCGTCTGACCCGGAGGTGCCACGCCGCCGATGGAAATCCGGCGGGATGAACGACCACCGTTCACTCCTCAGGCATGCACCAGCGTGCCTTCGTCCTCCCCCATGACGACGCGCTTGAGCGCGCCGTTCTTGAGGATGGAGAACACCTTGATCGGCAGCTTCTGGTCGCGGCACAGCGCAAAGGCCGTCGCGTCCATGATG
>CAIQMJ010000491.1 GCA_903872875.1 uncultured Variovorax sp. | reverse complement strand
CCGCTGGCCGGCATCGCGCTTCGCCTCGACCTCACCGTGCGCTCCGTGCGCGACGCAACGGAGGAAGAAATCGGGCGCGGCACCGCCGGCACGGGCTTCTTCAAACTGCCGACGGTCGCACCTGGCAACGACCTGCTGCACTGAGATCGATCGCACCATGAAAAAAGCCGGGCATTGCCCGGCTTTTTTCGCCGCGTTCAGCGCGCGAACTCAATACCTCGATATCTGCCCGTTGTCCAGACGAACGCGATCGCCGACGCGCAGGTCGCCGGGGCTGGCCACGTCGAATGCGCGATAGCCGCCGTTCTCGGTCTGGACCGAGATGCGATAGCTCTCGGCCACGCGCGGGCGATTGTTGTTGGCCTCGATGTTGTTGCCCAGAAGCGCACCGCCGACCACGCCGAGCGCGGTTGCCGCCGCGCGTCCGCCGCCATGGCCGATCTGGTTGCCCAGCACGCCGCCGATGACGCCGCCGGCCACCGCGCCACCTCCGCCCGGCGCGTAGCCAGGCGTTTCGGTACGGATCACCTCGATATTGGCAACCCGGCCGTATTCGATATAGGAACTACGGATCGGCTGCACGGGCGGCGCCTGGTACGGATAGCTGGTCGTATACGCCGGCGGCGGCGCCACGCAGGCCGTCAGGCTCGCCAGTGCGAGCGCGCCGGCACCCAGGGAAAGATAGCGAAGCTGTGTCTTCATATGTCGTAACTCCTCAAGATCGGTGCACCCCAGCGCACCTGATGTCCATCCAACGCGTCATCAGCCGATGCGATGACCGGATGGACATGGTGCTTGTTTCGATATGTCGCAACCGCTCCAGTTCCGGACTTTACCTGTGGGAAACCTGGCCGCATGCGCCGACGACTGCGGACTACAGGAGGGCCTGCGCGCGATCAGTGCTTGCCGGTGGAGCCATAGCCGCCGGTGCCGCGCTCGCTTGGCGCGAAATCCATCACCACCTGGAACTGCGCCTGAATGACCGGCACGATCACCAGCTGCGCCAGTCGCTCCATCGGGTTCAGCACGAACGCCGTCGTGCTGCGGTTCCACGCGCTGACCTTGAGTTCGCCCTGGTAATCGCTGTCGATCAGTCCGACCAGATTGCCCAGCACGATGCCATTCTTGTGGCCGAGACCGGAGCGCGGCAGGATGAGCGCCGCATAGCCGGGATCGGCCAGATGGATCGCAATGCCGGTGCCGATGAGCTGGCAGGCGTTCGGCTCGAGCGTCAGCGGCACATCGAGGCAGGCTCGAAGATCGAGCCCCGCGCTACCCGGCGTGGCATAGGCCGGCAATTGCTCCGCCATGCGCGAATCGAGGATACGAACGTCGACTTTCACTTCTTTTTCCCTGCCTGTTGGTTCTGTTGTGCCTGCTTGCGGGCGGCCTCATCGGCCCAGGTGCGCAATCCCTGCGCAGCCACGGCCGCGAACCGGCGCACGATGTCCGCCACACCCAATGCGGCCGGCGCACCGTTGGACTGCATGCTGCGGCGCAAGGCCGACGCCGCTGCCGCCGCGGACCCGGAAGACTCGGACGATGGCGTCATGCCGACGTCGAGTGCGTGCTCGCCCTCCTCCGGCGCGCGTCGCGGAAGTGCGGCCTGCGCGGACAAACGCTCCACGTAGCTGGCGAAGTCGCCGTTCGGCGGCGTGTTCCATTGGGGATTCATTCAAGCGTCCTTTCGGGCAGGCGGGCTGCAATTTCGAGCACGAGTTCGCGCGCCAACTGCAACTTCGGCGCTCGCGGCAGCTCACGCACACTGTGCGCGTCGACCAGCAGCAGGCTGTTGTCATCCTGCCCGAAGGTCAGCGGGCCGATGTTGCCAACCAGCAGCGGAATGCCCTTTCGCTCGCGCTTGGCCTTGGCATGCTCGACCAGGTTTTCGCTTTCGGCCGCAAAGCCGACGCAGAACAGTCGACCGCTTTTCGCCCGCTCGCCCTGCGCGATGGTGTGGAGGATGTCCGGGTTCTCGACGAAGTGCAGCACCGGTGGCTTGCCGCTGCCGTCCTTCTTGATCTTTTGCTCGCTGTGCGAGGCCGGACGCCAGTCGGCCACGGCGGCCGTTGCGACGAACACGGTCGCCGTTTGCGATGCGGCAAGCGTTGCACCGAGCATCTCGTCGGCGGACAGCACGTCGATCCGGCGCACACCGCGTGGCGTCGGAAGGTGCACGGGGCCGGCCACCAGCGTGACCTGCGCGCCTGCGTCCCGCGCAGCGCGCGCGATCGAAAAACCCATCTTGCCGGACGAGTGGTTGGTGATGCCGCGGATCGGGTCGAGCGCCTCGAAGGTCGGGCCTGCAGTGACCAGCACGTGCTGCCCCGCCAGGGATTTCGGTTGGAAGAAGGTCGTGATGTCCTCCAGCAATTCGGAGGCTTCGAGCATGCGCCCGTCGCCGGTCTCGCCGCAGGCCTGCAATCCGCTGCCGACGCCCATCAGCACCGCACCATCGGCCTGGATCTGCGCGAGATTGCGCTGGGTTGCCGGATGCGCCCACATCTCGCGGTTCATGGCGGGCGCGACCAGCAGCGGCACACGGCCGATCGGGCGTGCCAGGCACATCAGGCTCAGCAGTTCGTCGGTGCGCCCCTGCGCCAGGCGCGCCGCGAAGTCGGCACTGCAGGGCGCGAGCACGATCGCATCGGCTTCCCGGCTCAGGTTGATGTGCGGCATGTTGTTGGCCTCGCGCACATCCCACTGCGAGGTATAGACGGCCCGACCGGACAGCGCCTGCATGGTGACGGGTGTGATGAACTGCGCCGCGGCGTCGGTCATCACCACCTGTACGGTAGCGCCCGCCTTGATCAGCAACCGGCACAACTCCGCCGACTTGTAGCAGGCGATACCGCCGGTGAGGCCCAGAACGAGGTGTTTGCCTGCGAGATCTTGCATATGCGCCGAAGTGTAATGACCCGCGCAGTCCGATGCGCCGTGCGTCGTGGTGCGCCCGGCATCGCACCGTTGTCCCCGCACCAAGAGGGCGAAAGCGACACCCCGGACGCGAAGCCTGGGGGCGGCCCGCCTATAATCCCGATTTCCCACTGCCCGGACTTCTGCGTCCGGAACTGGCATGACCAAATTCGTCTTCGTCACCGGCGGTGTGGTGTCTTCCCTCGGCAAGGGAATCGCCTCCGCATCGCTCGCCGCGCTCCTTGAATCCCGCGGCCTCAATGTCACCCTCATCAAGCTGGACCCCTACATCAATGTCGACCCCGGCACGATGTCTCCCTTCCAGCATGGCGAGGTGTTCGTCACCGACGACGGGGCCGAAACCGACCTTGACCTCGGCCACTACGAGCGCTTCATCAACACCCGGATGCGCCGCGCCAACAACTTCACCACCGGCCAGATCTACAAATCGGTGCTCGAGAAGGAACGCCGTGGCGACTACCTCGGCAAGACTGTGCAGGTGATCCCGCACATCACCAACGAGATCCAGGAATACATCAAGCGCGGCGCCGGCATCGACACGCCGCACGAGGTCGACGTGGCGATCGTCGAGATCGGCGGCACGGTCGGCGACATCGAGTCGCTGCCCTTCCTCGAAGCCGTGCGCCAGATGAGCCTGCGCAACGGCCCGAACAACACGGCCTTCGTTCACCTGTCGTACGTCCCCTGGATCGCCGCAGCCGGCGAACTCAAGACCAAGCCGACCCAGCACACCGCCAAGGAATTGCGTGCGATCGGCATCCAGGCCGACGTGCTGCTG
>CAIQMJ010000490.1 GCA_903872875.1 uncultured Variovorax sp. | reverse complement strand
TGCGATGCCGTCAGCGTGGACGGCTTCGAATGCGGCGGCCACCCGGGTGAGGACGACGTGCCGAACTTCATCCTGCTGCCGCGCGCCGCGGAAGAACTCGATATCCCGTTCGTCGCATCCGGCGGCATGGCCGATGGCCGGTCGCTGGTTGCAGCACTGGCACTGGGCGCAGAGGGCATCAACATGGGCACCCGTTTCATTGCCACGCAGGAAGCGCCGGTGCACGAGAACGTCAAGCAGGCGATCCTGGCCGCAAGCGAACTCGATACCCGGCTCGTGATGCGGCCGCTGCGCAACACGGAGCGCGTCCTGAACAACGCGGCGGTCGAACGCCTTCTCGACAAGGAGCGCACGCTGGGCGCTGCGCTGAAGTTCGACGACATCATCGACGAGGTCGCGGGCGTCTATCCGAAGATCATGCGCGAGGGCGCCATGGATGCCGGTGCCTGGTCCTGCGGCATGGTCGCCGGCCTCATCCACGACGTGCCGACGGTCAAGGCGCTGATCGATCGGATCATGCAGGAGGCCGAGTCGATCATCCACGAGCGCCTGGCCAGGTTTGCCGACGCGACCACCTGAAACGCATCGGCCTGGCGGCAATCACGCGTCCAGCCCGGGCCCGGAGTAGGACGCCCTCGGACGGATCAGGGCACGGGTTCGCCCCTGCTCCAGCGCGTGGGCGATCCAGCCCGCGCTCCGGGCGATTGCGAATACCGCAAGCGGCGCGTCGTGCGGCAATCCGTGGGCATCGGCCATGGCTGCGAGCGCGAAATCCACATTGGGAAGCATGCCGGTCGCCCGCGCCACCTCCGCCGACAACGCAGTGAAAGTCGCGGACGCCTCCACCACCCGCAGCAATGCGGCGGCACGCGGGTCGCCATCGGGATACAGCGGATGGCCGAACGCGGGAAGCGGCCGGCCCCGCTGCAGGCGGCTCGCCACCGCATCCGCGACGCCCAGCGCGCGGGCTTCCTGCAGCAGCATCCCGAGGTCCGCGGCGGCGCCTCCGTGCAGCGGTCCGGTCAACGTCGAAAGACCCGCCAGCACCGCCGCGGCCAGCGAGGCGCCGGTCGATGCCGCGACGCGCGCCGCAAAAGTGGACGCGTTGAGCTCGTGGTCCGCCAGCAGCACGAGCGCCTGGCGGATCGCCTCAGCGGCCCCGGGACGTCCCCAGCACCTGGCGATCTGTGCATGCATCGAACCGGCTTCCGCGCGCGCAGCGGAATGTCCAAGCCAGGCCTGGGCGATCGAGGCGACAAGGGTTGCCGCATCGGCCTGCAATTCCGCTGGCGAACGGTCTCTCGCGGGCGCGCCGTCGGCGGCGGCTGCCGCCATGCAAAGGAGCGCCCGGCGCAGGCCCCCGCCGACGGGCTCGCCGACGGCAGGGCCGATCTCGCCGAAGTCGACCCGCGGGGTATCCCACAGCAATGCCGCTACCTGCTCGAGCCCCGCGCCCGTGGCCGCGATTTGCAACGCCGAGCGCCCGGCGTAATAGAGCCGGCCATCGGCAATCGTCGAAACAGCCGACGACAGGACCGGCTCACCCCACGCGACGGTCCGCAACGCGACCTCGCGGGCCGGCTCCGCTCCGGACCTCCGGTTGGCGAGCCGCAACACGTCGTCGCGGTTGTACAGGCGTCGTCGGGGATCGGCAGGGTCGGCCTTGCTCCGGATCCTGCCGCGGCTGACGCTCGCATACAGGCTCTGAGCCTGGACACCGAGCACCCCCAGCGCCGTGGGCGAATCCAGCCATGGCGACAGCTGCGCCGGCAATAGGTTGATCGACTGCATCAAGATTGACCCTGTCAGGGGGAGCGCGGAAGAATCGACCGCATGACCCCTCAGCAACGACATTACCGCATGTTCGCAGGCTACAACGCCTGGGCCAATCGCCGGCTGTACGAAGCCGTGGCCGACCTGCCGGCGCCGCAATACCGCGCACATCGCGGCGTCTATTTCGGCTCGCTGGAAGGCACGCTGAATCACCTGCTCGTCACCGACCGGATCTGGATGCAGCGGTTCACGGGTCTGGGCTCGGCACCGGATCGCCTGGATGCCGTCCTGTTCGACGACTTCGATGAGCTCCATGCGGCACGCCAGGCCGAGGACGCCCGCATCCAGCGCTATGTGGACGCGCTCGACGACCAGGCGCTTGCCGGCAGCATTTCGTACCGGCGCGTCAGCACGCCCGAAGCGCAGGTGCAGGCACTGGCGCCCGCCCTGGCGCACTGGTTCAATCACCAGACGCACCATCGTGGCCAGGCCCACGCGGTCCTCACGGGCCTTTCCGGCCGGGCGCCCGAACTGGATCTGCTGTTCTATCAACGCCTGGTTGCCCAGGGCACGGAACCCGCCTCGCGCTGACAGCCGGATGGCCTGGTTTCGACAAGGGTAGACAATCGACGTTTGCATTCCTCTGGAGTTCCATGGACCACGTCACTCTTCAAGCGACTGCGACGATCGCGGCAGCAGTCGTCACCCAGATGGGAGCGTCCAAGGTCATGACGCCGGAGTTGATTGCGGAGGCCGTTCATCTCGCGCATGCGGGACTTCTGCTCGGCATCGAGACCATCGACAGGACGGGCGCTGCGCGCAGGGACTGGTCCACCGGCCTGGTCAGGACGGCCGACCCGAAGATCTGAGCCAGGGCGGCTCAGGCCGCCCCCAGGTCGAGCGCATGCTGCGCCACGACCCACTCCTCGTTGGTCGGCTCGACGACGACGCGCACGCGGCTTTCACGGGTCGAGATGAGCGGCGCGTCGGCAAGGTTGGCCGCCGGATCGAGCGCCAGCCCGAGAAACCCCAACCCGGCGCAGATGCGCTCGCGAAGCACCGCGTTGTGTTCGCCGATGCCGGCAGTAAAGGCCAGCATGTCGATACCGCCGAGCACCGCGACCAGGCCGCCGATCTCCCGCACGATGCGCCGCACGTAGAGCGCGAGCGCCGCCTCGGCGCGCGGGTTGTCGTGCTCGCAGCGCAGCAGTTCGCGCGGGTCGGACGACACGCCCGAGATGCCGAGCAGCCCGGACTCGTGATACAGCAGGTGGCCGACCTGCTGCGATGTGAGCCCGCCCGTGTCCATCAGGTGGAGCACTGCGCCCGGGTCGAGTGCGCCGCAGCGCGTGCCCATCATCAAGCCGTCGAGCGCGGAGAACCCCATGGTGGTGGCCACGCTGCGCAAGCCGTCCATCGCGCACAGGCTCGCACCGCTGCCGAGGTGCGCGGCAATGGTGCGGCCCTTCGCCGCTTCGCCATGGCGCTCGGGCAGCGCGATCGACAGGTACTCGTAGGACAGGCCGTGGAAGCCGTAGCGCCGCAGGCCGCCCAGCCAGGCGTCCCACGACAGCGGCAGCATCTGCTCGACCTGCGGCAGCGTGTGATGGAAGGCGGTATCGAAGCACGCGACCTGCGGAAGATCCGGCCGCTCCGCCAGCAAGGTCTCGATGGCCTCCAGTGCGAAGGGCTGGTGCAGCGGCGCCAGCGGGATCAGCCCTGCCAGTTCGTCGAGCACGGCGCGGTCGATCCGCAGCGGCGCGAAGTGCCGGCTGCCGCCATGCACGACCCGGTGCGCGACGGCCCCGATCGGCCGGCCGTCCAGCCAGCCGAGCACGCGCGACCGGATGTGCGCCAGCGCGGCGTGGTAGGGCTGCGCCCGATCGAGCGCGAGCGGCTCGGCCGCCCGGCCGCTCGCGCTGAAGGTCGGCGCCGAGCCGGTGATGTCCTCGACCTTGCCGCTCCAGGCCGCCTCGCGCGGCAGCGGGTCGACGTCCGCATCGAACACCGCGAACTTGATGCTCGACGAGCCGCAGTTGAGCACCACGATCACGGCGCCGGACGGTAGGTTGTGCAGGGTTTTCTTCATGGCGGACTCGTTTCGTAGTGGCGCGCCAGCAGCAGCGCAACGGCACAGGATGCCAGGCGCGAGGCCCGAGAGTCGGCTCGGCTGGTCAGCACGATCGGCACCTTGGCGCCCAGCACGATACCGGCGCTCGAGGCGTCGCCCATGTATTCCAGCTGCTTGGCGAGCATGTTGCCGCTCTCCAGGTCGGGAACGACCAGCACGTCGGCCCGGCCCGCCACATCCGACACGATGTTCTTGATGCGCGCCGCGGCGGCGGACACGGCATTGTCGAAGGCCAGCGGGCCGTCCAACAGACCGCCCGTGATCTGGCCGCGATCGGCCATCTTGCACAGCGCGGCGGCGTCGAGCGTGGCTGGCATGTGCGGGTTGACCGTCTCCACCGCGGCGAGGATCGCGACGCGCGGCAGGGCCACGCCGATCGCGTGCGCCAGGTCGATCGCGTTGCGCACGATGTCGGCCTTGGCGTCCAGGTCGGGCGTGATGTTGACTGCGGCATCCGTGATGATGAAGGGCCGGGGATAGGCCGGCGTCTGCATCAGGAAGCAGTGGCTCACGCGCCGCTTCGTGCGCAGTCCGCTGCCGGCTGCGACCACCGCGGCCAGCAGCTCGTCGGTGTGCAGGCTGCCTTTCATGAGTGCATCGACGTCGCCGCGGGCCGCGAGTTCCACCGCGCGCGCCGCGGCCGCATGGCTGTGCGGCACGTCCTCGATCGCCATGCCGTCCAGGTCCAGTCCGGCAGCGGCTGCCACGGCCGCCAGCCTGGCGCGCGGCCCGACCAGCACCGGCACGATCAGGCCCGCATCGCGCGCCGCCAGTGCGGCCGACAGGCTGATCTCATCGCAGGGATGCACCACCGCCACCCGGATCGATCCGAGCGGCCGCACCTGGTCGAGCAGCGCGCGGTTGCCGTCGGCGCCGCCGACCGTCAGCCGCACTTCGGGCAGCACGGTGCGCGGCCGCTCGATGCGCTCGATCGGTGCGATCACCTCGGCCTCGCCCTCGATCACGTGCGTGCCATGCTGGTTGACGCACAGGCAGCTCAGCGTCAGCCGCTTGCGGGCCTCGTCGCGCGCCGCGACGCTCACGCTGATGTCGAGCGTGTCGCCGATGCGCACGGGCGCAAGGAAGCGCAGGGTCTGGCCCAGGTAGATGGCCCCTGCGCCAGGCAGGATGGTGCCGACCACAGCAGAGCCGAAAGACGCCGAAAGCAGGCCATGGGCTATACGGCCCCGATAGGCGGTCCGTGACGCGAAGGCGTCGTCCATGTGCACGGGG
>CAIQMJ010000489.1 GCA_903872875.1 uncultured Variovorax sp. | reverse complement strand
CTGGCCAGACCCAAAATCCATGTAGGGGTCGTCAACTGCCTGGAGATCGTGCCCGCGCTGCGCGAGGCCACACTGGAGCGCGGCGTCCATGTGCGCCTCAACCGAGACGGTGCCATTCCGGTTCACGCGCCAGCGTGGCGCGTCGCAGGCGGCCTGGGGCTGCTGGCCATGGTCGAGCATGCGCACGATGGTCTGCAGATGTCCCTGCGGCTGCATGTCACCGCCCATCACACCGAAAGCCATTGCCGGTTGGCCGTTGCGGGTCAGGAACGCAGGAATGATGGTGTGGAAGGGACGCTTTCCGCCTGCGACCACATTGCCCGACCTCGGATCAGATGAAAAGCCTACCCCGCGGTTCTGCAATGAGATGCCGGTGCCTGGCACGACAACGCCGGAGCCGAAGCCCATGTAGTTGGACTGGATCAGTGAAACCATCTGGCCCGCATCATCGGCCGCGCATAGATAGACCGTACCTTCACGGCGCGGAAAACCCGTCGGGAAGCGGCCCGCGCGACGCGGGTCGATGAGCTTGGCACGCGCGTCAAGAGAGGAAGGCTCCAGGAATCGCTCCGGCGCAATGTGCATGAAGCGGCCATCGGCGATGTGCTCGTAGGCATCGGCGAAAGCAAGCTTCATCGCCTCGATCTGAATGTGATGTGCTGCGACCGACTCCGGGCCGAGCGAGCGCAGCTCGAAGCGCGCGCAGATGCCGAGCGCGATCAGCGCTGCGAGGCCCTGGCCATTGGGCGGGATCTCGTGGACCATGTGCCCCCGGTACGCCTGTGCGATCGGTTCCACCCATTCCGCTTCGTAACGCGCAAGGTCGTCTGCGGAAAGGGCGCAGTCGGCCAGACGGGCCGCGGCAGCAAGGCGTCCGCCGAGCTCGCCACCGTAGAAGTCTCGTGCCCCGTACGCGGCCAGACGGCGCAGGCTCGCTGCATGTCCGGGCGCGCGGAACCATTCTCCGATCTTCGGGGCTCGGCCGTTGGGCATGAAGGTGTCGGCAAAGCCAGGCTGATCCTTCAACTCCGGGACCGCCGCGGCCCACTTGTAAGCCACGACCGGCGAGACGGCAAAGCCGGCCTCAGCCGTGCGGATTGCAGGCGCCATCAGGTCGGCAAAGGGCAGGTGCCCCGCGCGGCGGTGCAGCGCCTCCCAACCCGCGACCACACCGGGAACCGTGACGCTGTCCCAGCCGCGGCGAGGCCGTCGCACAAGTCCATGGTCGTCCTCACCGTATCGCGAGCGGAAATAGTCGAGATTCCAGCGTGCCGGCGCAGTGCCGGAGGCATTGAGCCCATGCAGTCGCCCTTCATGCCAGAGCAGTGCGAAAGCATCTCCGCCGAGCCCGCAGGAGATCGGCTCGACAACCGTGAGCATGGCAGCCGCGGCAATCGCCGCGTCGACCGCATTCCCGCCCCGTGAGAGCAGGGAGAGTCCAGCCTGCGTGGCGAGCGGATGCGAGGTGGCAACGCTATTGCGCGCGAACACCGGAATGCGGGTTGTAGGGTAAGGATTTTGCCAATTGAACTGCATCATTGTCTCGCCATCGCCTGGCCGTATGAATTCGGCATTCCCTGATCTGCCGTGAATCCGTTGCTACACATCGTCTCTGCATCCCGCCGCCCGATGGCGTGAAACCACTTCTTCTGCGATTTGGCGGAACAGGCCGAACACGAGAGCCGCCGGTATCTGGTGACGATCCGCCATTTCGTGGAGAAGCCACTTTCGTTGAAGCTGACGCTGCGGGTCCCTGGCCATCTCTCCAAGAGTCGCCTTGTGCTTTCCCACCTCATCGGTCTTGATAAACCGAAGCGCAAGCAATCGACCAATCTGATCATCGATGGCATCGATTTCATTGCGAATTCGGCCAAGCGCGTCACCGGCTTCTTCCATGGCTACTCCATCCGAATTCCGAGCGGTCCGACGTCTCGGCGAAGGCGGGCGAGTTCCTTGACCAATGAGTCGCCGAACTGAGTCGGCGTCGATGCCAGCCGGAACGTGCCGGGCGTGGTGAAGGCCTTCATGAACGACGGGCTCTGCATTGCCTTGGCCACCTCGCGCTGAATCCTTTCGGCTGTCTCGGGGGGCATCCCCGGTGGCCCGAACAGGCCGGCCCAGGCAGGAACGTCGACACCGCGAAATCCCTTCTCGTTCAATGTGGGTACATCGGGCAATTCCTCCAGGCGCTTCTCTCCGGCCAGGGCCAGCGCGCGCGCCCGGCCTTGTTGAATGATGGGGGTCGCAAATCCGGAGCCCCAGAAGAGCATGTTGATGTGACCGGCGATCAGGTCGTTCATCGGTGTGCTCTTGTACGGAACATGAATCAGCTTGATGCCCGCGGCCTTCTCGAACATCGCGCCTACCAGGTGGGTCGTGTTGCCATTGCCGGCCGATCCATAGCTGATCGTGCCTGGATCGGCCTTGGCCGCGGCCACAAGATCGTCAATCGTCTTGTACGGTGAGTTGGCGGGGACCATCAGCAGGAATCCTGCCGTCACGGTGAGCTGGGAGATCGGCGTGAATCCTTTCAACGCGTCATAGGGGAGCTTGTCATACAGGACCGCATTGGTCGCATGCCCTCCTGTGGTCATGAGGAGAGTCGTCCCGTCCGCCCTGGATTTGTTGACGTCGGACGATCCGATGATGCCGCTCGCGCCCGGCTTGTTTTCGATGACATAGGTGTTGCCATTGATCTCGTGCAGAGAGTCGACCAGCTGCCGCGCAAGCTGATCCGTGGAACTGCCCGCCGCGAAAGGAACAACGATGCGGACAGTCTGCTGCGCCATCGCTTCAAAGGTCGATGTTGCAAAGAACAGGCACGCAAGAGCTTGTGCAAGCGTGCGACGCCGAAGGGTGGGAGTTGACATGACAGGCCTTTGTTGATGAGCTGGAAAGAATCACGCAGAAGGAAAGCCGTTGACTGGATGGGACATGAAGTTCGCAATGAGCCGGGCCAGGGTGGCCGGCGCCTGGACGGCAATCGAATGCCCTGCATCCGGAACAATTTCAGTGCTGGAACGCGCAATACGTTCTGCCAGCGAGCGCATGACGGCAGTTGGGACGACCTGGTCGTCCGCACCCGATATGCACAGCGTAGGTACCCGGATGCAGGCAGGCGACAGGTCGTGAACCTCGAGCGCCAGCGCGCCACGGCGTGACCCGCCCCGTGGCTGGGCGAAGCGCTGTCCCAGTGCTGGATGGCGAGCGACGTGCGCTGGCGTGTAGAACATCGCGGCCAGGTCTTGCGCGGTGGAGGGGAGCCCGTCGCGCAGTCTTCGCAGCCGATCCACGCCCTCGGGATTGAGCTCCGCAAGTGCGCGATCCAACGGCCACGTGTTGACGAGACACAACGCCTCGACCCGTTCCGGGCAGGCAATGGAAAGTGCCTGCGCCAACCGCCCGCCCAAAGAGGTTCCCATGACTGCGAAGCGTTCGAAACCCAGGCTGCCCATGAGTTCGGCCGCGTCTTCCGCGAGGTCGAGAATGCTGTGTGGTTCGCCGTTGCTGACGGTCTCGCCACATTCGCGCTGGTCGTAGGTCACAACGCACATGGGCGACGTGCTTTGCAACGACAGCGCCAGCGAGAGCTCGGCAAAACTCTCGCGATTCGCCTCGGCGCCATGGATGAGCAGCATGGGCCTGCCTGCGCCGCGCATGTCGTAGGCGGTACGCGTGCCGCCAAGGTCTGCAAACAGCGTCACGGTGCGCTCCCGCGCTCTTCCGTGATGTCGAAAGTCAGTTCGAGCTTGAGCCCGAGCGGATCGCGAATGAAAAGCTGGTGCAGCGTCCACCCCGGTACCGGCGCCTCGGTATAGCCGATGCCCTCGGCATCCAGACGCGTGCGTGTCGCGGCGAGCCCTGCGGCCCTGAAGGAGATGTGATCCAGCGCGACGGCCTCCGGGCTCGGGGCGCGGCCAGATGCGTAAAGATGCACGACAGGCTGGGCGGACGCGTACAGCCAATACCCCGGAAACTTCAGTTCGGGGCGCGCGCCTGGCGTGAGACCCAGCGCGCGACAGTAGAAGTCCCGCAGACCGTCCAGATCTTCGGCGTCGCACCGCAACGTGAAGTGATGCAACCCGTGTACGACCGCATTCATGCGGACCTCCACGAATCGGCGCGCTCACCAACGCCGAGAATTCTCGTCAATGCTTGCCCAAGGCTGGCCGCAGGGTCCTGCGGGATCCATGGCATCCGCCAGCCGATGTGCCCGTCGGGACGGACCAGCACGGCGCCATGGAGGCTCATGTCCAGTCCGTCGCGGGGGTCGACGGTATCGAGCTGGAAGCTGCGCACCGTGATGCCGAGCTGTGCGCTGACATCTCGCGCGGCCGTTGGCCAGTCGGCTGACCTGGGACCGTGCACGACCACGAAATCGCGGTCGAACAGATCGAGGGTGGACTGTTGCCGCGCAAGGTCGAGCCACAGGTGGGGAAAGCGCCCACCGGGGCGATCGGAGGGGTCATAGCGGCCGAGCGTCAGCCCTCGCGGGGCAGTCCCATCAGGCAGCAGTGCCCCTTCCTCGTACACAAACCCCAGACCCAGTCCGATGCTGTGGCTATGGTGGACGACATCCTTGATCCAGAAATTGATGGCCTGGAGATT
>CAIQMJ010000488.1 GCA_903872875.1 uncultured Variovorax sp. | reverse complement strand
TATCGCGCGCTCGGCTGCCAGCGGCTCGAGCGCCAGGCGAATGTCGCGCAGCTCGATGTACTCGGCCAGCGACAGCCGCCGCACGCGGATGAAGTAGCCCTCCTTCATCTCCAGCGCCCGGTCGCGCACCAGCTGGATCAGCGCCTCGCGCACCGGCGTTTCGCTGGTGCCGATGGTCTTCGCCAGCTCGCGGATCTTGAGCCGCTGCCCCGGCTGGAAGGTCGCCGACATCAACTGCTCGCGCAGGTGTTCATAGATCTGGCTGGCCAGGTTGGTGCGTCCTACGACGTTGATCTCGTTCGCCATGAAAGTCCCTTTGTTGTTGTTGCCGGATGCGTGAACATCCGCCTCCCGATTGTCGCGATGGCAGCGCGGCGGGACGGCATGGCGAGCGCCGCTTCGTGGCTTCCCAGTGCCTCAGCGGCCCAGCCAGGCGACCCAGCGGTCGCGCAGCATCTGGCGGTTGTTGCCGATCCATTCGTAGTCGGCCACGATCAGCTTGTCGAAGTTCTCGGCCGAGGTGGCCAGCATCGCGCGGCGCTCGGGCGGAAACAGGTTGGCGGTCTTGCCGTTGCCGGTGTCGTAGTTGACGGCGTTGACGAAGGCCACGTGCTGCTCCGGCGGCGAGGCATAGAAGTAGTCGAGGTACGCCAGGGCCGCCTTCGGATGCGGCGCGCCCTTGGGGATCGACATGTAGCCGACGTCGCGGATCGCGCCGTCCCACGACACGCCGAGCGGCACCTTGGCGTTCATCAGCGAGATCAGGCGGCCCGAGTAGCCCATGCTCATGACCACTTCCTTGTTGCGCATGATCTGCTGCAGCTGGTCGCCGCTCTTCCACCAGACAGCCACGTTCGGGCGGATCTTGTCGAGCTTCCTGTAGGCACGGTCGAGGTCGAGCGGGAAGAGCTTGTCCGGCGTCACGCCGTCTGCCAGCAAGGCGGCCACCGGCACCCACCATTCGCGGTCGCCGGTGTCGGGCAGGCCACGCGGGCCGGGGAACCTGGCGGTGTCCCAGAAGTCGGCCCAGGTCCTGGGCACGTTGGCACCCTTGAAGGCGTCGGTGCTGTAGCCGATCTGCATGCCGCCGACCGTGCGGATCACGCCATAGGGCGTGCATGCGCCCTTCACGCCATTGGCCGTGACGTTGGGCAGCTTGCTGCAGTCGATGGCCTCGAGCAGGTCTTTCTTCTGCACCAGGTCGGGCGGCGTGGCGGTGACGATGTCGAACTCCATGCCGCCGCTGCGCGACATGGCCTGCACCTTGGCCCACTGGTCCGGCACCTCGATGGCGGCCGGCACCACTTCGACGTTCCTGGCCTTGGAGAACGGCGTGTAGAAATACTGCACCAGCGTCTTCTCCATCAGGCCGCCGGTGGTGGCGATCACCAGTTCCTTTTCGAGTGCCTGCGCATGGGCGCCCGAGGCGCCCGCCAGCACCGCGCAGGAAAGGGAGGCGAATGCAACGCCCTTGCATCGATCGAGCCAATTCATCATCACGAACTCCTTGTGAACGAAGACCAGAAAAAAACCGGGAATGGCGTGCGGGATCAGCCAGTCTTGCGGCGCCGTTCCAGCACGCGCAGCAGGGCGACGGCGATCAGCACCGCGATGGACAACAGGGTGAGCAAGGTGGCGATGGCTGGAATGACAGGCGTGAGGTTCTGCTCGATGTCCTCGAACATGCGTCGCGGCAAGGTGCGCTGGCGCACGCTGGACACGAAGAACGACACCACCGG
>CAIQMJ010000487.1 GCA_903872875.1 uncultured Variovorax sp. | reverse complement strand
GGCGTCTTTTTGTTCCACGATGGCCTGCACCGATCCCTCGCTGCCGCGCACAATGCGGCCGTAGCCCGTGGGGTCCGCCATGTCCAGGGTCAGCAGCGCCAGCTTGTTGCCACCGCTGGCGGTAATCAGATGAAACAGGGTGTCGGCCTGGGTCAGCGGCACATCGCCCGACAGCACCAGCACCACACCGTCATCGGCCAAGTGGGGCAGGGCCTGCTGTACGGCGTGGCCGGTGCCGAGTTGCGGCTCCTGACGGGCAAATTCCAGCGCAAATTGGGCTGTATCCTCGGCCAGGCAGGCAGCTTCCACCTGGTCTGCGCCATGGCCGGTGATCACCACCACCTTGCGCGATTGCAGGCTGGCCGCCGTGTCGAGCACATGCTGGAGCAGAGCGCGCCCGCCGATGCGGTGCAAGACCTTGGGCAAGGCGCTTTTCATGCGCGTGCCCTTTCCCGCCGCCATGACGACCACGTCGATAGGAGCGTGGAGGGGCTGCTGCTGGGTGGAACTCATGGAATTTCTTTCTTGAAAATATGCGCTACGCGCCGCAGGCGCGGGTTGCCAATTATCGGTGCTGCGCACGGTATCGGCGCCCTGCGCGTCAGCTTGCGGAGCCTGACTTGCGCTTCAGACCGGCCAGACCGCGCCGTATTCGTTCAGGATGGCATCCAGCGGCATGTCATGCGCCTCTGGCTCCAGGTCCGGCAGAAAGCCCATTCCAAAACCCAGACCCACGGACACCGGCTTGGGGCTCAGGCTGGCCAGCATGCGGTCGTAAAAACCGCCGCCATAGCCCAGTCGGTAGCCGCCGGGGCCATAGCCCACGCAGGGTGCAAATACCAGGGTGGGCGTGATGATCTCGGTGTCCTTGGGTTTGGGAATGCCGTAGGCGTCTTCTTCCATGGGGCAACCCGGATACCAGGCATGAAAGCTCATGCTGCGGGTTTCCTTGTTGACCACCGGCAGGCCGATGCGTCTGGGCTCGGGTTGTTCCAGTAGCTCGCCGTCTTCCTTCCAGCGGTGCAGGGCCGGCAGGGGGTCGAACTCACCCTTGATCGGCCAGTAGGCGCCGATCACGGTGTCCGGCCGCCCGACCAGCCAGATGCGCAGCACGCGCTGCAACAGATCGACGCGCCGCTGGCGATCGGTCATTCCCAGGCGTTGCTCGATCAGCGCGGCGCGCAGCTGCGCCTTGAGAAATGCCGTGGTTTCGCCCCGGCCTTGCGCGCTTCCTTCGTGTGGCTTGTCCATAATCACCCGATGCAGTTTCCAGCCATTTTGGCACCCCGGCGATCCCTCCTTGGCGCGCTTGCGCTGGCCCTGGCCGCCCTGGTGCAACCCGCGTGCGCCCAGACCCCCAACGACGACGTGCTTCTGCAGATGAAGCAGGCTTTCCAGCGCGGCGACAAGGCCCGCCTGAGCGCGCTGCTTCCACAAGCCCGCGGCCATGTGCTCGAACCCTGGGCCGCCTATTGGGAAATCAAGGCCCGTCTGCAGGAAGCCAGCCCGATCGAAGTGCAGGACTTCCTCACGCGCTATTCCGGCACCTACCAGGAAGACCGCCTGCGCAACGACTGGCTGCTGCTGCTCGGCCAGCGCCGCGACTGGGACGGTTTCAGCACCATGCATGCGGGCTACCGCATGGGCGACGACCCGCAGGTACGTTGCTACGCGATCCTGGTCGATGCGCTGCGCAGCGGCGTCGCCAACAAGGCGCAGGCCGACGAGGTGCGAGACAACTGGCTGCGCCAGCGCGATGCCGACGACGGTTGCCTGACCGCAGTGGACCGGCTGTATGCCTCGCGCCTGATCGCACCTGAAGACGTCTGGAAGAAGGCGCGCCTGGCCATCGAAGCCAATCGCCCGCAGGCCGCGCGCGGCGCGGTCACCATCGTCGCGCCCGACGCACTGCCGATGTTCGACCAGCTCAACGCCAGCGCACCCAAGTTCCTGCGCGGTGCGGTGGTCGCCGCCTCGAAGGCGCGCAAGGAGATGGTGCTGCTGGCTCTGATCAAGATCACCATCTCCGACCCCGAGATGGCCGCCTCCCAACTCGACAGCAAATGGGGATCGATGCTCACGGCCGAAGAGAAGAACTGGCTCTGGGGTGCGATCGGAAGGCAGGCCGCCACGAAGCTCTCCCTCACCGCCAATAGCTATTTCGCCAACGTCACCAGGAACAGCGACCTGTCCGACGACATGCTGGGCTGGAAAGTCCGCGCCGCGTTGCGCGCCGGTCTCTGGAAGGATGTCCAGGCGGCCGTCGCGAGCATGAGTCCCGATGCGCAGCAGGATCCGACCTGGGTCTACTGGCGGGCCCGCGCGCTGCTCGCACAGGGCGGCGACCAGCGCCGCGCCCAGGCGCAGGTGCTGCTCGAAACCATTGCCGGCATGCGTGGCTTCTACGAGATCCTGGCGTTGGAAGATCTCGGTCAGCGGGTGGTGGTGCCGACCCGGCCGACGCCGCTCACGCCCGAGGAAAAGGCTGCCGCACGCAGCAACCCATCGCTCGCGCGCGGCCTCTATGCGATCGCGATCGGCCTGCGTCCGGAAGGCGTGCGCGAATGGAACTATGCGACCAACCTGCACGACAAGGGCGGCATGGGCGACCGCGAACTGCTGGCTGCGGCCGACCTGGCCTGCAGCCACGAGGTCTGGGACCGCTGCATCAACACCAGCGAACGCACCAAGGGCGCGATCGACATCGACCAGCGGTTCCCGATGCCCTTTCACGACACGGTGCTGCGCAAGAGCCAGGACATCGGCCTCGACCCCGCCTATGTGTACGGCCTGATCCGCCAGGAGAGCCGTTTCGTGATGGATGCGCGTTCGGGCGTCGGCGCTTCCGGCCTGATGCAGGTGATGCCGGCCACGGCGCGATGGACCGCCAGGAAGATCGGCATGAGCGACTTCACCGCCGGCCAGCTCAACGAGCGCGAGACCAACATCACCATCGGAACCAACTACCTGAAGCTCGCGCTCGACGACTTCGACGGCTCCATGGCGCTGGCCGCCGCCGCTTACAACGCGGGCCCGGGCCGGCCGCGCAGCTGGCGCAACGGGCCGGTGCTCGACGCCGCGATCTGGGCCGAGAACGTGCCTTTCACCGAGACGCGCGACTACGTGAAGAAGGTGCTGGCCAACACCACCAACTACGCCGCACTGATCAGTGGA
The DNA here is from genome assembly GCA_903872875.1 of uncultured Variovorax sp. Lineage (GTDB taxonomy): Bacteria > Pseudomonadota > Gammaproteobacteria > Burkholderiales > Burkholderiaceae_C > Variovorax. Next base: position 3,921 of record CAIQMJ010000487.1, on the reverse strand, counting down.
CAGCCGCAGTCCCTCAAGAGCCGCCTCGGCCGGATAGGGCCGCGTGATGCGGCCGAACCCGAGCCCAACAAGGACCTGCCCTGATGCGCTGGTGGGAGACGGTCGCCGACACCATCGCGTCCGAATTCGCGGATGTCGGCGACGTCGCCCAGTTGACCCGCATCGTGCTGCGGCTCACGCTCGCAGGCGCGCTCGGCTTCGTGCTGGGCTTCGAGCGCGAACGCCAGGGCAAGGCTGCCGGCATGCGCACCCACATGCTGGTGGCGATCGGCTCGGCGCTGTTCGTGCTGATTCCGCAGCAGACCGGCATCGTGCCCGCCGACATGAGCCGGGTGATCCAGGGTCTGGTGGCCGGCGTCGGCTTCCTGTGCGCCGGCACGATCCTCAAGCAGGGCAAGGACGACCAGGAACAGCAGGTGCAGGGGCTGACCACCGCGGCCGGCCTCTGGATGACCGCCGCCATCGGCATGGCCTGCGGCCTCGGCCGCGAAACCACGGCGCTGCTCAGCACGCTGCTCGCGCTCGCCGTGCTGGCGCTGGTGCCGCACATCGCCGACATGGTGGACAAGGTCGGCGGCCCGCGTCGGCCTCCGCGCTGAGCCGAACCGCGCGCATCAATCACGCGCCCAATGAGCATCAAACAAGCCGGCCTGCGGCGCTAGGATTCCGGCTGCACATCGCACCGACCACGGAGAAACTCATGCGCAAGCTCTATATCGGCAACAAGAACTACTCGTCCTGGTCGATGCGGCCCTGGGTGCTCCTGAAGCAGGCGGGCATCGCCTTCGAGGAGGTCGTGGTGCGCTTCGATTCCTTCGATGCGGGCTCCGAATTCCGGCGCACGGTCGATGCGCTGAATCCGGCGGGCACCGTGCCCGTGCTGGTCGACGGCGATCTGGTCGTGTGGGACACGCTGGCCATCGCTGAATATGTCGCGGAAAGCTGCGCGGACGCGCAGCTCTGGCCCGCCGACGTCGCCCGACGCGCCCGTGCGCGGAGCATCTGCGCGGAGATGCACGCGGGCTTCCGTTCGCTGCGCAACCTCTGCGGCATGAACATCGAGGCCGACCTGTCGCAACAAGGCGCGCTGATCTGGCGCGACCAGGCCGGCGTGCGCAACGACGTGGCACGCATCGTCTCGATGTGGAGCGAACTGCTGGCGACCCATTCGGGCAGCCATGCCGACGGCATGCTGTTCGGCCGCTTCAGCGTCGCCGACGCCTACTTCGCGCCGGTCGTGATGCGCCTCACGCGCTACGCGCTGCCCGTGCCGGCGGACGTTGCCGCCTACATGGCACGCGTCGAGGCCTTGCCCGGTGTCAAGGCCTGGATCGATGGCGCGCTCGCCGAACAGGATTTCCTCGCCTTCGAGGAACCCTATCGGCTCGCGCGCTGACCGCCGCCTAGACCTTGTAGGTCACGGCGAGGTAGGGAACGATCGGGTTGATCTTCAACCGTGCCTCGCTCGTCGCCACCGTGTTGCCAGCGACCGAGGTCGTCAGCTTGGCGGTCGTCTTCAGCGGGATATACGACACCGAGAACGACACGCCCCAGTGCGGATCGAACTGGTAGGCGGCGCCCACGTTGAACACCGGCGCGAAGGAGCTGTCGAGCTTCGCCGACGTCGAGCTGAGCGCCGGCGGCACGCCGATCTGGCTTGAGATGCCGCCTTGCAGACCCGGTGTCAGGCTCACGCTGCGATAGAACACATAGGTCGCGCCCAGGCCGACGAAGGGCCGGAACTGCGCCTGGCCTTCATTGAAGTAGTACTTGGCGAGAACCGTGGGGCTCCATTGCCGCGCCTCGCCCAGCTCGCCGATACCGCCCAGGGTGCCGGTGCCGCTGAGCTTGAACTTGGGAGGAATGCCCAACACGCCCTCGACCGCCCAGTGGCTGTCGACGAAGTAGGTGAGATTGAGGCCGAGCGTGTCCGAATCGCCGACGGTGGCACCGGAGCCGGGCACCTGGCGATTGACGGGCGACGTGAACGTCAACGGCTGGCTCGAATCCTGGGGCGAGAAATGCAGCCAGCCGGCACCGACCTGCCAGTCGCCGGCCTGCTGCGCGAAAGCGCCGGCCGAGCCGAGCGCGGCGGCTGCGCCGATTGCGAGTGCTGTTGTTTTGAGATGTTTCATCGAGTCTCCTGAATTGAAACTGGCGTGCCGCCGTGGATGCCCGGCGCCGCTCATTTACGAACGATCGTGCTTTTTCAAGCGTCGCTAGTATCGATCACCATGAAAACCTATCTCGTTGGTGGTGCGATACGCGACGCACTGCTCGGCCAGCCCGGCAGCGACCGCGACTGGCTGGTCGTCGGCGCGACGCCGGAAGCGATGGCCGCAAAGGGCTATCTGCCGGTCGGCCGAGACTTTCCCGTGTTCCTGCATCCCGAAACGCGTGAGGAATACGCGCTCGCCCGCACCGAGCGCAAGAGCGCACCCGGCTACCGCGGCTTCACCATCCACGCCTCGCCCGAAGTCACGCTGGAACAGGATCTTGCGCGGCGCGACCTGACGATCAACGCCATCGCACTGCCCGCCGAACTTTCCGATGCCGACAGCCTGGCCATGCTCGATCCGGCCGCGCTCGCCGACCCGTTTCATGGACAGGACGATCTGCGCCACAAACGGCTGCGGCACGTCACCGACGCCTTCCGCGAAGACCCGGTGCGCATCCTGCGCGTCGCCCGCTTTTCCGCGCGCTTCGCCGATTTCGAGGTCGCATCGGAAACCATGACGCTGATGCGCGAGATGGTGGACGCCGGCGAGGTGGATGCGCTGGTGCCCGAGCGCGTCTGGCAGGAACTCGCGCGCGGTCTGATGGAAAACACGCCCTCGCGCATGTTCGAAGTACTGCGCCGATGCGGTGCGCTGCGCGTGCTGCTGCCGGAAGTCGACCGGCTCTGGGGCGTGCCGCAAACGGCGACCCACCACCCGGAAGTGGACACCGGCGTGCACCTGATGATGGTGCTCGACATGGCTGCCCGGCTGCGCACGACCCTGCCGGTGCGCTTCGCCTGCCTGGTGCACGACCTCGGCAAGGGCACGACGCCGGCGGACGTGCTGCCGCGCCATATCGGGCACGAACAACGCAGCGCCAAGCTGCTGCGCGGCCTGTGCGATCGCTGGCGCGTGCCGGTGGAACTGCGTGAACTGGCTGATGTGGTTGCGCGCGAGCACGGCAACATCCATCGCAGCGGCGAACTGAATGCTGCCGCGCTGGTGCGCCTGCTCGAACGCTGCGACGCCTTCCGGAAACCCGAGCGCTTCGGCCAGGTGCTGGAAGCCTGCGAATGCGACGCCCGCGGACGGCTGGGCTTCGAAGAGCGGCCGTATCCGCAGCGCAACCGGCTGCTCGCGGTGCTGTCGGCGGCCCAATCCGTCGACACCGCCAGCGTCGCCGAAGCGGCGCGCCTGGCCGGCGCCACCGGGCCGAAGATCGGCGAGGCGATCGGTCGCGCGCGTGGGGACGCGGTCGCCGCCGCGCTTGCGGCCCTGCCTGCCGGCGACTGAAATTCCCCCGCCAATGCGCGGCATTGGCCGACGCGGCCAAAAACGTCGGGCTGCTATGGTTTCGGCCAGATGCAGACGTTACCGACACCACCTCAGCTCACGCCCGACGCGGCCCTTTTTCTCGACTTCGACGGCACGCTCGTTGCGCTTGCGGAAACGCCCGAAGCCATCGAAGTTCCTCCCGCGCTGGTCTCGCTGCTGACGGATCTTCAGACGCTGCTGGGCGGCGCCCTCGCCATCGTCTCGGGCCGGCAGATCGACATGCTCGACCGCTTCCTCGCGCCGCTGCGCCTGCCCGCAGCCGGCGAGCACGGCGTGCAGCGCCGCGATGCGGAAGGCCAGATGAAGGAGCAGCATCCGCCGGAACTCACCGCCGTGCTCGATGCAGCCAACGCGCTGGCCGGCGTGC
>CAIQMJ010000486.1 GCA_903872875.1 uncultured Variovorax sp. | reverse complement strand
CCGAACGCCGCCGCAACGCCGAGAAAGAGCTGTTCAGCCGTGCCATCGGCGCCACGCAGCCGCTGCGCCGGCAGGCGCCCGTCACGCTGGCGCCCGAGCCGCCCGCCCCGATACCGGTGCAGTTCCAGCTCGACGAGCAACGGGTGCTGCGCGAATCGCTGTCCGACGAGTTCGACGTGAGCACGCTGCTCGACGTGGACGACGCGATGAGCTTTCGCCGCCCCGGCATCGGCACGGACGTCACGCGCAAGCTGCGGGCGGGCGAGTGGTCGATCCAGCGCCAGCTCGACCTGCACGGGCTGCGCAGCGACGAGGCACGCGAACTGCTCGGCAGCTTCATACGGACCGCGCACAAGCAGGGCATCCGTTGCGTGCGCGTGGTGCACGGCAAGGGACTGGGCTCGCCCGGCAAGCAGCCGGTACTGAAGACCAAGACGCAGCGCTGGCTGATCCAGAAGAACGAAGTGCTGGCCTTCGTGCAGGCCAAGCCGGCCGAGGGCGGTGCGGGAGCCTTGCTGGTGTTGCTGGCGCCGGTCGGGCGCTGACGTCGCAGCGCAGCGGCGAACGCCTCAACCGCCGCGGTTGCGCATCCAGTCCGCGGTCTTGAAGAAAGAATCGCGCAGCCGCTCGCGCAGGTCTTCGGGCACGCCGGTCTCGCCCATCGCCTGGTCCATGCAGGCCAGCCATTCATCGCGCTCGCGGATGCCGATGCTGTGGCCGCCGATGCTCTGCGGCAGGTGGCGCGCCCGCAGCATCGGGTGGCCGAAGCGGTCGGTGTAGTGCTGCGGCCCGCCGAGCCAGCCGCACAGGAACCAGAACAGACGCTGGCGCGCGTTGTCCAGCGTATTGCCATGCACCGCGCGCAGCTGCGCGTAGGCGGGTTCGAGGTCCATCAGGTCGTAGAAACGGTCGACCAATGCCCGCACCTTCGGTTCGCCACCGATCCATTCGAAGGGGGTGGCGGCAGCCGGTTTTTCCTGGATTTGCATGGCGCCATTGTCTCGCGCGGCCGGCTCATGCACATTCGGCGGCGGAAACCTCCACCCTGGCCGGCGCCGGATCGCGCAGGAAGGCGAGGATGACGAATGCGGTCGCCGCCGTCACGGCGGCCAGCACCTCCAGCAGCGTGGCGAAAGCGCGGCCATAGGCCTGCAGCACGGCCCCGCGGTCCACGCCGGGCAACAAGGCCAGCACCTGGGCCATGTCGCCCGTGGTCACGCGTTGCGCGGCGACAGCGGCGACGGCAGCAGTGCCCGGCAGGTGCGCGAGCTGGCTGGCGACGAGCGCCGTCAGGCCGGCGCCGACCAGCGCCAGCGCGATGCCCTCGCCCGCGACGCGGACCGTGTTGAAGATGCCGGAAGCCATCCCCGCGCGCTCGCGCGGCACCACGCTGACGGCGAGACCGTCCATCAGGCCCCAGGGCAGCCCGATGCCGATGCCGATCGCCAGGAGCGGGCCCGCCAGGCGAGCCAGCCCGCTGCCAGGCGCGCAGGTGCTCAGCCAGGCGAGCCCGGCGGCGCACACGAGCAGACCGGCCGCGGCGATCCGTCCGGCGGAAAAGCGCCGCGCCAGCACCGCTGCAACGCTCGGTATAACGAGGACCGGCGCCGACAGCAGCAGCATGAAGCGCCCCGCCTCGAGCGCGTCGCGCCCTTCCAGCCCGATGAAGCGGATGGGCAACAGCACCAGCAGCACGACGAAACCGTAGGCCGGCGCGGCCGCCAGCAATTGCACGCCGACGAAGCGCGGATAGCGGAAGAGCGAGAGATCGAGCATCGGCGCGCCGCCCAGCCGGGCAACGCGGCGTTCGATGGCAACGAAGATGAATCCTGCCGACGCCGCGGCGGCCAGCGATCCGAGCACCAGCGGGTGGGTCCAGCCGCTGTCGGGCGCCTGCAGCACGCCAACCGTCAAAAGGCTCAGCGCGGCGGTGAAGGCCAGCATGCCGGGCCAGTCCAGCCGGCCCGGCGCGGGCGCACGCGACTCGGTCATCCAGCGCGCGCCAATGCCGAGCGCCACCGCACTGATGAGACCGGGCGTCATCACCACGGCGCGCCAGCCCGCCGCGTCGCTCAGCCAGCCGCTCAGGAGCGGCCCCAACGCCAGGCCCGCACCGAAGGACGTGCCGATGAAGCTGAAGGCCCGCGTGCGCGCCGACCCCTGCACCACCTGTGCCAGCCCGGCGGTGCCGCCCGCGAAGGCAGCGGCGCAACCCAGCCCCTGGACGGCGCGCAGCAGGTCGAACGCGACGATGCCCTGCACGCACGCCAATGCCAGTCCGCTCGCGATGACCAGCAGCAGCCCGCCGAGGAACAGCCGGCGCCGGCCATGAGCGTCGGCCAGCGCGCCGGCGGCCATGAGCGTGGCGCCGAAGCTCAGCATGAAGGCATTCGTCACCCAGTTGAGCTGGACCGGCGTACCGCCGAGCGCCGTCTGGATCACCGGCAGCGCGACCGCCGGTCCTGTGAAGCTGATGGGCATGGCCATGGCCGCCAGGCAGACGGCGACGAGCAGCCACCGGCATGAATCGTTGGAGGAAACCGAGGGCGCAGAAGACATGGAGAACCTTGAAGCAATGAGGCGGAAAAGATTGAGCAAAGATAGAAGCGCTCCAATCCATCCACAATCCCTTCAGAAGTCGTCACACTGCCAACCACAGGTTGCCAATCAACACGAGATACACCCATGGACAGCTTCAGCGGCCTCGAATCCTTCGTCCGCGCGGCGGACCTGTTGAACTTCGCGAGCGCGGGTCGCGCGCTCGGCATTTCGGCATCCGCCGTCGGCAAGAACGTCGCGCGGCTGGAGCAGCAGCTCGGCCTGCGCCTCTTCCACCGGACGACACGCCAGGTCCGGTTGACGGAAGAAGGCGCAATGTTCCACCTGCGCTGCCGCCGCATTCTCGAAGAGCTCGACGACGCACGCGCCATGATGCAGGCCAGCATCGCCGCGCCGCGGGGGCGGCTCCGGGTCAGCCTGCCGACCATCGGCTACCGCTTTCTGCTGCCGGTGCTGCCGGACTTCCAGGCACGCTATCCGGAGATCGCGCTGGACCTCGACTTCAACGACCGGCTGGTGGACGTGATCGACGAGGGCTTCGATGTCGTCATCCGCAGCGGCGACCTGGGCGACTCCCGCCTGGTGGCGCGACGGCTCGGCCCGTTTCGCTTTCTGCTCGCAGCGTCACCGGCCTACCTGGACAGCCGTGGAACGCCGAAGGCGCCTGCCGAACTCGCGAACCATGCCTGCCTTCGCTACCAGTTCGTCGATGGCGGCCGGCTGGAGGAATGGACGGTGCCCGGCCTGCCCGCGCAGTTGCCGACCACGCTCGCCTGCAACAACATGGAGGCCATGCTGGGCGCGACGATCGCCGGCATGGGCGTGGCCTATATGCCGGATTTCCTCGCGCGGGACGCCCTGGCACGCGGCGAACTGGTGCGCGTGCTCGATGCGCACGTCAAGCACCTCGGCCAGTTCTCGGCGCTGTGGCCGTCCAGCCGACACCTCTCGCCCAAGGTGCGCGCCTTCGTGGATCACGCGGCGGCGCATCTCTTCCAATGACCCATTGACGGCGAGCGCGCCGGGCTACTCCGCGGCGCGGCGCAGCGTGTCGACCACCGGCCGACGCAGCACATCGCGCAATCCCCACCAGCCGGCTGCCAGCGCGAGCACCGCACCGGCGACCGCACCCGCCAGCGGCACCAGCGGCGACGCGGTCCAGGTGAAGTCGAACACATAGCGCGCCAGGCCCCAGCCGATCGCCGATGCCGCGATGCTGGCCAGGAAGCCCGCCAGCAGGCCGACACCGACCAGCTCCGCGCGCTGCACCTGCCGCAGCAGGCTGGCGCGCGCGCCGACCGCACGCATCACCGCGAACTCGCGCGCCCGCTCCTCGCGCGTCGCCGTGACCGCCGCGAACAGCACGACCAGCCCGGCCGCGAGCGTGAAGCCGAACAGGAACTCGACCGCGCGGATCACCTGATCGAGGATGCGCTGCACCTGGCCGATGGTCGCGCTCATGTCGACGTTGGTCACGTTCGGGTAGGTGCGCACCAGCGCGTTGTCGAAGCCCTTGGTGTCCGGCGCGCGGAAGGCGCCCATGTACGTCACCGGCACGTCCGCCAGGCTGGTGACCGTGTACATCACGAAGAAGTTGGCGTGCAGCGAACCCCAGTCGACCTTGCGCAGCGACGTGATGCGTGCGTCGCTGGTGATGCCGCCGATGTCGAAGCGCAGGCGGTCGCCGAGCTTCAGTCCGAGCGTTTCGGCCAGGCCGTCTTCCACGCTGACCTCGCCGGCGGCACCCGGCGTCCAGGCGCCGGCCGTGATGGCGTTGTGCGCGGGCGCCTCGGCGCTGTTGCTCAGGTTGAATTCGCGGTCGACCAGGCGCTTGGCGCGATCGTCGGCGAAGTCGTCGGGCGTCACGGCCTTG
>CAIQMJ010000485.1 GCA_903872875.1 uncultured Variovorax sp. | reverse complement strand
CCGCCATGGCCCGAGACGCCGGCATGCCTGCGCTGCGGTTCGTGCGCCAGATGCCGCAGCTGGGCACCGGCCATGCCGTGCAGCAGGCCATGCCGGTCCTGCGCGACGATGCCACGGTGCTGGTGCTGTCGGGCGACGTGCCGCTGATCGGTGCCGACACGCTGCGCGCGCTGCTGGCCACCAGCGGTGGCCACAAGCTGGCATTGCTGACCATCGCTTTCGACGATCCGACGGGCTACGGCCGCGTGGTTCGCGCCGCCGACGGGCGTGGCGATGTCCAGGCGATCGTCGAGCAGAAGGATGCCGATGCGGCACAGCGCGCGATCCGCGAGATCTACAGCGGTGTGATGGCTGTGCCGGCGGCATTGCTCAAGGGATGGCTGGCGCGGCTGGACAACCACAACGCGCAGGGCGAGTACTACCTGACCGGTATCGTCGCCATGGCCGTGGCCGATGGCGTGCCCGTGGTAGCGCACGTCACGACCGACGCGCTGCAGGTCGCCGGCGTCAACAACCCGGCCCAGCTTGCAAGCCTCGAGCGTGCCTGGCAGCGGAGGCAGGCCGATCGCCTGATGCAGGACGGTGTGCGCTTGGCCGATCCCGCGCGTTTCGATCTGCGTGGCACGCTGGACTGCGGCATGGATGTCGAGATCGACGTGAATTGCGTGTTCGAAGGCTCGGTATCGCTCGGCGACGGTGTGCGCATCGGCGCGAACTGCGTGATCGCCAACGCTCGCATCGATACCGGTGCGGTGCTGCAGCCCTTCACGCACATCGATGGCGAGAAAATCGGCGTGACGGTCGGTGCGGGCGCGCTGGTCGGACCGTTCGCGCGGCTGCGCCCGGGTGCACAACTGGGTCCCGAGGTACATATCGGCAATTTCGTCGAGGTCAAGAATTCGACGCTGGCCCGTGGCGCGAAGGCCAACCATCTGGCCTATCTGGGCGATGCCACCGTCGGGGAGCGCGTCAACTACGGCGCAGGCAGCATCACTGCCAATTACGACGGCGCGAACAAGCATCGCACGGTGATCGGCGACGACGTGCATGTCGGCAGCAATTGCGTGCTGGTGGCGCCGATCACGCTCGGCGCTGGCGGCACCATCGGTGGCGGCTCGACGATCGCCAAGAGCACCGAGGCTGGCGCGCTCACCGTGGGGCGCGCGCGCCAAGTGAGTTTTGCCAACTGGCAGCGCCCGAAGAAGAAGTGATTCTGTGGTGTCGCAAGGTGCCTCAGATCGGTACCCGTGGCGCGAACTTCGCGCGCTTCACGCTGAAAAAGGCTTTCACGTTGCGCACGTTGGCGTCGGCATTGAACAGCCGCTGCGCGAGCGTCAGGTAAGCAGGCATGTCGCGCACCGCGACGATCAGCACGAAGTCCGGACCGGGCGATACGCGATAGCACTGCTGGACCGCTGCATCGGCCACGACGCGGGTTTCGAAGGTTTGCAATGCACCGTCATCCTGGCGATCGAGCGAGATCTCGACGATCGCCTCCAGTCCGTGCCCTAGCAGCGCGGCCATCCGTGCCGGAGAGAGCAGTGCTATCTCTCGTTCGATAAGACCCAGGGTGCGCAGGCGGTTGACACGCCGCAGGCAGGTTGGCGGAGAGATACCGAGGCTGGCCGCCAACTGCTGGTTGGTATCAGAAGCATCGTTTTGGAGGTGATCCAACAACTTCAAGTCTGTGGCATCGAGGGAATTTTGAT
>CAIQMJ010000484.1 GCA_903872875.1 uncultured Variovorax sp. | reverse complement strand
TGTACGTCTGCATCTGGTCGGGCTGCACCACGAAGTGGTCGATCAGGAAGCCCGGGATCTTCACCATGTGCGGGTTCAGCGTGCCGCGCTTGACGAGCCGCTTGACCTGGCAGATCACGGTGCCGCCGGCGTTGTGCACGGCCTGCGCCATCGACAGGTCTTCGCGCGCCGTGGCCTCGTGCTCCATGCTGACGTAGCCGTCTTCATCGGCCGAGGTGCCGCGGATCAGCGCGACCGACGGCACGCCGGGTGCGCGGTAGAAGAGGTAGTCCTTGCCGCCGATGTTGACCAGCTCCACCAGCTTCTCGGTCGTGCGTTCGTTCATCCGGCCGCCGTCCTGGCGCGGGTCCATGTAGGTTTCCAGGCCCACGTGCGTCAGCACGCCGGGCTGGCGGCCGGCCATGGCGCGGCACATGTGCGTCATCACCCCCTGCGGGAAGTTGTAGGCCTCCAGTTCCTGGTCGAGCACCAGCTTCATGAAGGGCAGCTGCATGCCGAAGTTGCCGCCGATCACGCGCTGCACCAGGCCCTTGTGCGCGAAGTGGCACAGGCCCTTTTCGGTGAGCGCGCCGACGCCGGTGATGTGGAAGAGGGTGATGCCGTGCGGGCCGTCGCCGGACAGGAAGCGGCGCTCGATGGCCTCGAACACCGCCTCGGGCACGCCGGAGCCGCCGTTGCCGCCGGCCAGCACCATGTCGCCGTCCTTCAGCAGGGCGGCGGCTTCGTCGGGGGTGATGCAGTGGATCATGGTCGCCGTTTCCTCAGGCCAGTTCCTTCTCGACCTGCTTCGAGATGATCAGGCGCTGGATCTGGTTGGTGCCTTCGTAGATCTGCGCCAGGCGCACGTCGCGGAAGATCCGCTCGATGCGGTAGTCGCGCGAATAGCCGTTGCCGCCATGCACCTGCAGGGCGTTCGACACGTGCTTCATCGCCATGTCGGTGGTGAAGAGCTTGGCTTGCGCCGCTTCCTTGGCGTAGGGCAGGCCGGCGTCGAACACGCGCGACGCGTGGTGGATGAGCAGCCGTGCGGCGGCGATGTCGGTCGACATGTCGGCCACCATGAACTGGATGGCCTGGAAGTTGATGATCGGCTCGCCGAACTGCTTGCGCGTGGTGGCGTAGGCCACCGCGTCTTCCATCGCGGCCTGCGCCATGCCCAGGGCCATCGACGACATCAGCAGGCGGCTGAAGTTGAAGTTGCCCATGGCCGTCTTGAAGGCCTGGTTCTCGGCGCCGATCAGCGCGGTCTTCGGCACGTGCACGTCCTGCAGCACGATCTGGCAGTCCTCCAGGCCGTGCATGCCCAGCAGCTCCTCGTTCTTGCCGCGGCTCACGCCGGGCGACGACGCATCGACCAGGAAGCAGCTGATCGAACGGTGGCCGGCGTCCTTGCCCGTGCGTGCGAACACCATGATGCGGTCGGCCACGCCGCCGAGCGTGACCCAGGCCTTCGTGCCGTTGAGCACCCAGCCGTCGTCGGTCGCACGCGCCGTGGTCTGGATGCTGGCGGCGTCGGAGCCGAAGTCGGGCTCGGTCATGGCCGTGGCGAACACGATCGATCCGTCGAGGATGGCGGGGATCAGCGCCTTCTGCGATTCGTTGCCGTGGTGGTGCAGGAACAGCGCCGCTTCCACGGGAATGGCGAAGGCATTGCCGACCGCGGCCGAGCAGCGCGCCAGTTCCTCCATCACGAGGCAGACGCTGACGGTGTCCAGTGCCGAGCCGCCGGACGATTCGGGCAGGCTGATGCCGAACAGGCCGAGCTCGGCCATGCCGCGGTACAGCGTACGGTCGAAAGTGTCTTCGCGGTCGATCGCGGCAGCGCGCGGCAGGATCTCGTTCTCGGCGAAGCGGCGCGCGGTGTCGCGCACCGAGATCTGGTCTTCGGTATGGAAGTGGCTCATGGTGCAGTGGAGGTTTCGATGGCTTCGTCGCTGGCCAGATGGCCTTCATGCGCGACCTCGTCGCGTTCGCGATCGATGAAGTAGATGGCGACGTTGTGGGCCGGCGTGTCGAAGCAGGCGGCGATGGCCGGCGTCATGGCTTCGGCCACGGCGCGGCGCTGGTCGGCGCTGCGCCGGTAGGCGTGCAACTTGACGAACACGCGGGCACCGGCCGGCGGCAGGCCGAATTCCCCAGCGTGCGCATAGTCGTCCGTGCCGACGGGCACGAAATAGATCGTGACGGTCGATGGCGCGACATCGAAGCCGCGGACGATCCCGTCGGTGACGGCTTGCACCAGTTGGCGCTTCGCGGCGGGGGCGGCGCGCGGCGCCAGGATTTCGACGTAAGGCATGCGATTCTTCAGAAGGTGGGCAAGGCCCGGCAGGAGGCGCGCTCGACGAGCCGCGAGCCGATGCGGTATTCGCGACCGCTGTTGGCGACGCCGCCGAGGCGGGACATGAGGCGGTCGACCGCGAGGTTGGCCATGTCGGCCGCGCCGCTGTCGACCACGCTGATCGCGGGCCG
>CAIQMJ010000483.1 GCA_903872875.1 uncultured Variovorax sp. | reverse complement strand
GTTTAAAGTCTCCATTCCCGAGCCGCCATCAACGCAGGATCAACACGGGCACTTCGCTGGTTCGCAGCATGGTCGTAGTCGTGCTTCCGACGATCAGTTCGCGGATTCGCGAGTGTCCATAGGCACCCATGACAAGCAGGTCGACGTGGTGCTCTCGGACATGGGCTTGCAGTACCTCCTCGGCGTTGCCATCAACAATGGAAACCTCAGGAGAAAATCCTCCCTGACTCAGAATTGTGCGGGCCCAGTCTGCCTGGGCATTGGCTTGCGGCGTCCCTTCGCTGGCCATGACGATGGACGAGCTGAGCTCCCGCAACAGCGGCGTGGTAGCCAGCGTTTGAATCATCTTGCGGCCGGTCGAACTGCCGTCGAACGCGACAGCAAAGCGGCGTGGTTCAGCATATTCGCGATCTGCCAGCAGCACAGGCGCGCGCACCGATCTCACCACGTTCTCGACTGTGTGATCCAGATGGTGGCGAGGCAATGTCTTGTCATGCAAGTGAGGCCCGAGGACCGCGAGCCGCAGCTCGGACTCCATCTCGACTAATGTCGTTACCAGCGTTCCGTGACGTTGCCTGGCGTCGAGTTGTGTGATGCCGGCCAGTGCAGCGCGCTGCTTGGCATGCTCGAGGAAATCTCTTCCCAACTCCATGGCAATCTTGCTGCGACGCTCGTCCAACGTGCTGAGCTCCTCCATCAGAGATTCCTGCGCACTCACGCCCAAATGGCCACTGAAATCGCGCACGGGCGCTTGTTCAAGACGACGGTCGAGAACGTGCAGGAACCCCAGCGGCGCTTCCAGGCGTTTCGCCGACCAGATCGCCCAGTCACAAACGCTTTGCGTCGAGCGTGACCCGTCAATGCACGCAATCACTTTTTTCATAGTTGTCTCCATGACTTAATGTCCGATCACCCGCTCCGCGGCGCCTGGCTTGTCGTGAATCGCAAACTTGTCCACCAAGGTCGCGCTGGCTTGATTGAGGCCGAGCACTTCGACGGCGACGCCTTCGCGGCGGAACTTCAGAACAACTGAGTCGAGCGCGCTGATTGCCGTGATGTCCCAGAAGTGCGCGCGGCTCACGTCGATGCGAACTCGTTCAATCACCTCCTTGAAATCGAAGCTCGCGATGAACGCTTCGGATGAGGCGAAGAAGACTTGGCCTGTTACCTTGTACCGACGCAGTCGACCTTCATCGTGCGCTGCGGACTCCACGGCCATGAAGCGGCCGACCTTGTTGGCAAAGAAGATGCCGCTCAGCAGCACGCCCACGAAGACGCCCTTGGCCAGGTCGTGCGTCGATACGACGACGACCACGGTCGCGAGCATCACGAAACTCGAGCTCTTTGGGTGCTTGGTGAGATTTCGGACAGATCCCCAGTTGAACGTACCGATCGCCACCATGATCATCACCGCGACCAGCGCCGCCATCGGGATCTGCTTGACCCACGGGCCGAGCACCAGAACCATGAATAGAAGAAAGACGCCGGCGGCCATCGACGATAGCCGCCCCCGTCCGCCCGACTTCACGTTGATCACTGACTGGCCGATCATGGCGCAGCCGGCCATGCCACCGAGGAACCCGGATGCGATGTTGGCGATGCCCTGACCTGCGCACTCTCGGCTTTTGTTGCTGCTCGTGTCTGTCAGCTCGTCAACGATGGAGGCCGTCATCATGGATTCCAGAAGTCCGACCACGGTCAAGGTAGCGGCATACGGGAAGATGATCTTGAGTGTCTCCAGCGTCAGCGGCACATCGGGAAGCAGGAAAACGGGCAAGCTGTCAGGGAGTTGTCCCATGTCCCCGACGGTGCGAACGTCCAGCTTGAGCGCCATGCTGATGCCCGTGAGCACGACGATGCAGATCAGCGGCGATGGAACAGCCTTGGTGAGGTAGGGGAACAGGTAGATGATCGCGAGCCCCGCGGCCACCATCGCATAGACGACCCACGTGACATTCGTCAGTTCCGGCAACTGAGCTAGGAAGATGAGAATGGCGAGTGCGTTGACGAACCCCGTGACGACCGAGCGGGAAACGAAGCGCATCAGATTGCCCAAGCGCAATGCGCCTGCGAGGATTTGCAGTACACCTGTGAGCAACGTCGCCGCGAGCAAATACTGGAGGCCGTGCTCCTTCACCAGTGTGACCATCAACAGCGCCATGGCGCCTGTGGCGGCGGAAATCATGCCAGGTCGGCCGCCGGTGATAGAAATGACCACCGCGATGCAGAACGATGCATAGAGGCCAACCTTCGGGTCAAGGCCGGCGATGATGGAGAAGGCAATAGCTTCGGGGATGAGGGCGAGCGCGACAACGATGCCTGCGAGCAGGTCGCCTCGGACGTTCGAAAGCCATTCCTGGCGAAGTTTCTGGAGATTCATGAGGTACGGAACGCGGAAAACGGACCGCGATCGAAGTGTCGAAGGCAATCGATTTCTCAGGGCGAGAAGTCTGGTCACAGACCAAAAAAGAAACGGGCGACCCGAAATCGGTCACCCTGCACCGCTCAAGAAACTATGGCGGAGTGGCTCGAGTGAACGCAGCTGAGGAGCGCAAGCGCCCGGCGGAATGCAATGTTCCGCATGGGGTGAGGAGTTGGATCCTGTCGCTCTGCATTCCAAGATTCTAAACCCGCGACGAAAACCCGTGTCGACGATGTGATTCGAACTGCTCATCGACGGCGCGCGCCCGGCGCTGCATGCCACATGCATGGCCGACACATCGATGCGGATTCCGAGCATCGAAAGAGACGCCAGAATGAGCGCGCTTGGATGCGGGCAACAGAAGAAGGCGATGCGCCACTACATCGGCTACCGTGGACGCTTGCATCATTGGCGCCCCCTCAGGCTCGCGCAAACTTCCCGCGCGCCGGTGTCGCGGACGGCTGCAGCAGCGCCTGCGCGTACTTATCGATACCGAAGCTGAAAGTCCTGCGGAAATTGATGTGCCCGAAGTGCACCGGCCCCATGCGCCGCAGGAACACGTCGTCCACCCCCATGCCGTCCTTGCGCGTTCGCTCGACCACCTCGTTCATGCGGTTCGTGTTCCAGGCCAGCACGATGTTCGTCAGCAGGGTATGCGAACCGGAGATGGCCTTCATTTCATCGCGCGGGCGCCGGCGCCCGCGCTCGGGGGCGACCTTGCCGGTGTACACGGCGCGCTGCTGGCACTGGCGATCTACCGTTCCATCGAGCGCGACGCCGAGCGTGCAGTTGCCAAGCGCCTGCCGCAGTTGCTGGCCCTGATCCGACCGGACGCCGGCGCCGAGTTATAGCTGTACGCGACCGTTCGTCGGGCAACGACAATGACCACACATTGCCAGTCCGGCGCGTTGCTGCCGTCACGCAACGGGCATGGCCGTGCACGACGATCTGCCCTAAGGACACGTTGAAACCAACATCCTCTTGGCGCTGCACAGATTACACAGCGGTGAAGTACACAGACTGTGCGTCCACGAGCAG
>CAIQMJ010000482.1 GCA_903872875.1 uncultured Variovorax sp. | reverse complement strand
TGCCGGGGTCCGGCACTGCAACTGGCAGGGGACTTGCATGGATCGAAATCGGCGAATCCGAATCGGCGCTGAAGCGCTGGCTCGGCGACGTCGCCTCGCCATCCGACTTTCCGTTCGAGATCCGCTACAACGGCGGCTCGGCCGGTCTTTACGCGCTGGGCGTCGATACCGACCGGGGGCTCAAGGAAATCCGCCGCTCGTCCGTCCTGCTGGAAACACCGTGAACGTACTTCTGCAAGCCATCCGATCGGCGGGTACGGCCCTTGCCACGCTGCTGCTCGCGTTCGCCGCCTCGGCACAGACGGCCTATCCGGCCCGGCCGGTCTCCGTGGTCATCGGCTACCCGGCGGGCGGCAGCGTCGATGCAGTCGGCCGGGCCGTCGCAGAAGGGCTGGGCAGGAAACTCGGCGCAACCATGGTGATCGAAAACGCGGGCGGCGCAGCCGGCGCGATCGGCGTGCAGCGGGTCGTCAACGCCACGCCCGACGGTTACACCCTCGTGTTCGGTTCGAGCAGCGAATTCGTCGCGACCCGGCTGCTGAATCCCGCCCAGAAATACGATGCTGCCCGCGACCTCGTGCCGGTCGGCTACGTGGGCTCGATCCCGCTGGTGCTGGTTGCATCGAAGCAGAGTGGCGTCACCACGCTCGCCCAGTTCGTCTCGACCGTGAAGGCCAACCCCGGCAAGACGAGCTACGGCACGTCGGGCATCGGATCGATGCTGCACTTCTCCGGCGAACTGGTGAAGAAGCAGGCAGGCCTGTCGATCACGCACATTCCCTATCGGGGCGCCGGCAATATCGGCAGCGACCTCGCGGGCGGCGCGATCGAGTTCGCCTTCCTCGGTCCGGGCGCGGCTCAGCCCTTCATCGATGCGGGTCGGATCGTGCCGATCGCGGTGACCAGCGCGCAGCGCATTCCGCTGCTTCCGGATGTCCCGGCGCTCGGCGAACACCCCGCGCTCAAGGGCTACGACCTGGTGGCCTGGTACGCGTTGATGGCGCCCCGCAAGACACCGGGAGAGGTGGTTGCAAAGCTGCAATCGGCACTGCGAGAGGCGCTGCGCGAACCCGCGGTGCGGCGGCGGCTGGAACAGATCGGTGTCGTGATCGGCCGCGGCGACGAAGACCTGGCGCAGATCATGGCGAAGGACGCCGCGGCCTACCGGCGCATCGTCGCGTTCGCCAACATGCGAGAGTAGGCCGGCGCCGGGAAAGCACATGAAGCACGAGAAGATCCTCGTCCGCAATGCCGAGACCGTCACCATGGATCCGGCGCTCGGCGACATCGCCGCCTGCGACATCCTGATCGAGGACGGTGCCTTCCGGCGGATCGGACCCGGCATCGCACCCGGCGATGTCGACCGCGTGATCGACGCCACCGGAATGATTGCGCTGCCGGGCCTGATCGACGCGCACAACTGCATGTGGCAGACCGTGCTGCGCGGCCACGTGCCCGACCTCTGGCGCGGCACCTACTTCACCCATCTGCTGCCGCTGCGCAGCCGCTTCCGGCCGGAGGACAACCATCACTCTGGCTACGTGGGCGGCTCCGAAATGCTGTCCTACGGCACGACCACGGTGGTCGACTACTGCCACAACGTGCGCGGGCCGGGCTACGCGGATGCGGCCATCGAAGGTCTGCAGGCTGCGGGCATCCGCCACGTCTTCACCTGGTCGTTCATGAGCGAGCGACCGGACGCCTTCGCGGACGATGCCGCGCGCTTCGCCGATGCGCGGCGCGTGTTCGAACGCTTCCACGACCCCGGCGGCACGACCACCGTCAACTTCGGCATCGAGTCCGTCGGCGCAGCGGGACTGGGCGCGCAACTGTCGTTCGCGCGCGCGCTGGGCGTCGGGAGCTGCATCCATGCCAACAGCCCCGGCGACATCGCATGGCTGCACGAGCGGGGCCTGCCGGGGCCGGACCTGCTGGCAATCCACGGCAACCTGATCACCGACCAGGAGCTGGCGTGGATGAGGGAGGTCGACATGCCGATCTGCTTCACGCCCTCGGCAGACGTGCAGGGCACGCCGGCGGACGTGGTGCGTCGCGCGTGGGAGCAGGGCGTGCGCGTGGTCTTCGGCTGCGACGTACCGTGCCACGTCGCATCGGACCCGATGGCGCAGTTGCGCACCATCCACGCGGTGCAGGGCTACATCGACGGCGCGACCGCCCGCGCGCGCGGCCCGGTCACCGGGCGGCGGCCGCCGGTCGGCCCGGGCATGCCGCTGCTGCTGCCGCGCGAACTGCTGCGCCGGGCCACCATCGGTGCGGCCGGAGTGCTGGGAATGGACGCGCGCATCGGCTCCATCACCGTCGGCAAGCGGGCCGATCTGCTGTTGGTGCGCAAGGGCCTCTTCGGCGGCTCGGTCGAGCCCGACCCCTGCGCCCATGTGCTGCTGCAGACCAGCCCGCGCGAGATCGACACCGTGCTGGTCGACGGCATCGTGCGAATGCGGGAAGGCCGGTTGGCGGATTTCGATTCGGAAAGGGCGGCCGCGATGATCGACGCATCGCGGCGGGTCATCCTGGGAACTGCGGACTGATTGAGCGAGGGCGCCCTACTGCGGCACCACGCCGGCGGCCTTCACCAGATCGGCGTGAAGCCTGATCTCCTCCGAGATGACCTGACCGAGGGGCCTGGCGTCATCGAGCGCCGGTTCCATGCCGACCTCCAGCAGCTTGGCCCTGGCATCGCCCTGCAGCAGCGCCTTCACGGACTTGTTGAGCCGGTCGAGGATCGGTTGCGGCGTCCTGGCCGGCGCCAGCAGGCCGATCCACGCCGACAGCACGACGTTGCCGACGCCGCCCTCGCGCAGCGTCGGGATGTCCGGCGCCGACACGGCACGCTTGTCGCTCAGCACGCCGACCGCATACAGCTTGCCCGCCTTGATGTGTGGCAGCGCCTCAGGCAGCGGCGCGAACACCATGTCCACCACGCCGCCCATCAGGTCGGTGATGGCCGGTGCGCCACCCTTGTAGGGAATGTGCAGCAGCTGGACGCCGGTGCGGCTCTCGAACAGCAGGCCCGCGAGATGCTGCGGACTGCCGTCGCCCGACGACGCGAAGGTCAACTTGCCGGGATTCGCCTTGGCCGCCGCCAGCACGTCGGCCACGGTCGCGAAGCGCGTCTTGTCGCGCACGACCAGCACCATGGCCTGGTTGACCAGCTTGGTCACCGGCGCGAAGTCGGTTTCGGGGTTGTACGGCAGCGTCTTGAAGATGCTCTTGTTGGTGGTCAGGAAGGACGCGGGCGACACCATGATGGTGTAGCCGTCCGGTGCCGCCTTCGCCACGGCCGGCACGCCGATCTGGCCGGACGCTCCGGCCCGGTTGTCGACCACGAAGGGCTGACCGAGGTCGGTCGCCAGCTGCTGGCTGACCAGCCGCGCCACCATGTCCACGCTGCCGCCGGCCGGCAGCGCGACGATGACCTTGACGGGGCGGTTCGGATAGCCGTCCTGCGCCGAGGATGGCACGGCCAGCACCAGGCTGGCGGCGGCGCCGAGCGCCAGGGCGAGGGATCGGGTGAATGACATGCGGATCGATCGCTTTCGTGAGGAGGACATGGACGCGGGGCCATGGCGCGCCGCAGTGGGCGGCGGCAGGCCTGCCGACGTCGGGCGTCTTGCAGTTTCTGTGCCCGGCGCCCAATACACGCCGAAGGTGTCATTGCACCTTCAGCGCTTCCGCCAGGTCCGGCCGTCGACGGACGTGTAGGTTCCGCCCGTGGCGCAGCATCCTCCGGCACCGAAGGCCTGGCGGCCCAATTCGACCGTCACTGTCCCGGCCTTGACGGACAGCGATTGGCGCATGCACGAGGTCCAGAGCGGATAGAAGTCAGGCTCCAGCACGCTCGTCCACTTCACGCCACCGCCCTCACGGGCCTCCACGCGAAAGACCTCGCAATCGTGAACGAGCAGGAAGGTGTTTTCGCCTGCCAGCTGTCCCTGGAACATCAGCTCCGGGGGCGCCTCGCGCGTCGCGATCGCCTCCTTGCTGAGCAAGGGGTCGGACGATTTC
>CAIQMJ010000481.1 GCA_903872875.1 uncultured Variovorax sp. | reverse complement strand
TCAGCATCGAGATCGGGCTGGGCACATAGCCGACCTCTTGCCCCTTGCGCCGCCGCTGCAACGCCTGTACGTCGGGGTAGCCGAGCGCCTCGACGATGTCGGGCAGGTCGGGAGGATCGATCGGAACGGGCGGATCGGCGATGTCGGTGGGTGGATGGGCAGTGGGGCACATGGGGTTTGCCCTCAGTGTGCGGAAAGCATCGGCAAAGGTACTGTCCCGCTGCAAGGGGACTGAGTATCGGCCGTGGGCTCACTACAGTCGATCCGGTAATTCCCCAACCTGCGCGCCGGCTGCGGCCTGCGCCATCGATCGGCAACCGACCATGACAACGCCTGCGCCAGCCCACGAGATCCACGCCGAGTGGGTCCACATCCAGTACAACGAATCCGCGAAGTTCACCGAGACCTACGGCTTCTCCGGCAACCAGGGCGCGGTCAATCTCGAAGGCCTGCGGCTGCGGCCCAAGGGCGTCGAGTCGAAGACGCTGCTGGTCTTCATGCACCCGACATCCACGCTGCAACTGCTGCCGGTGCCGCGCGCCATGGTGCAGGCCGGCGCGCATGTGCTGTGCGCGGCCAGCCGCTACGTGAAGAACGATGTCGCGCTGATCATGGAGAAGGTGCTGCTCGACCTGGGCGCCTACATCCGCCACGCGAAGGCGCAGTGGGGCTACGAGAAGATCGTGCTGGTCGGCTGGAGCGGCGGCGGCTCGCTGGCGGTGTTCTACCAGTCGCAGGCGGAGGCACCGTCGATCACCCACACGCCCGCTGGCGACCCGGTCGACGTGCGCGGCGCCGGGCTGATACCGGCCGACGCGATCGTCTACCAGGCGGCGCACCTGTCGCGCGCCGAGTTGCTGCTCGAAGCCATCGACCCGTCGGTGCGCGACGAGCTGAACCCGGACGACCGCGATGTCGAACTCGACATCTACGACCCCGCCAACCCGAACCAGCCGCCCTATTCCCCCGAGTTCATCGCGCGCTACCGCAGTGCGCAGCGTGCCCGCATGGACCGCATCACCGCCTGGGTGAAAGGCACGCTCGCCGAACTCAAGCGCCGCGACACCGGCGAGATGGAGCGCGGATTCGTCGTGCACCGCACGCTGGCCGACCCGCGCTTTGTGGACCCGGCGCTCGACCCGAACGATCGGCGTCCGAACTGGTGCTACATGGGCAACCCGGAGACCGTCAATACCGGGCCGGTCGGGCTGGCGCGCTTCTCGACCCTGCGCTCCTGGCTGTCGCAGTGGTCGACGGACGACACACACGCGCACGGCGCCGCCTGTGCCGCACACATCCGCGTGCCGCTGCTGGCGATCGAGAACAGCGCCGACGACGCGGTACCGCAGCCGCACACGCGCCGGCTGTACGACGCCGCGGGCTCGAAGGACAAGACCTTCCACGTGATCCAGGGCGCGACCCATTACTACGCGGGCCAGCCGGAACTGCTGGCCGAAGCCACATCACTCATCTACGGCTGGCTGGCCGACAGGGGCATCCGGGTACTTCCATGAACATGTTCGAACTCCTGGCGCAATCGGCGCGCCGTTCGCCGCAGCGCGGCGCGGTCTACCGCGGCACCGAACAGGTCTGGACCTATGGCCAGCTCTGCGACCGCGCGCGCCGCCTGGCCACCGCGCTGCGCCGGCACGGCCAGCCCGGCGACCGTGTGGCCGTGGCCAGCGAGAACCGCACGGAGTACCTCGAGGCGATGTACGGCATCTGGGCCGCGGGCATGGTGTTCGTGCCGATCAACGCCAAGCTGCACGCGAAGGAGATGGTGCAGATCCTCGAAGACGCCGAAGCCAACGCGGTCTTCGTGTCGCCCAAGCTCGCGGACGACCTGGCGTCCGCGTTGAGGGGGTCGCCGCAGGCCGGCTGCCGGTTGCTGCGCATCGGCAGCGCGGACTACGCGGCGCTGTTCGACAACGCGCCGATGGACGCCCCGATCACCGAACCCGAAGCGCTGGCCTGGCTGTTCTACACGAGCGGCACCACCGGCCGGTCGAAGGGCGCGATGCTGTCGCACCGCAACCTGATGGCCATGACGATTTCGCACCTGGCCGAGATGGAAACCTTCGGCGAGGACGCGAGCCAGATCCACGCCGCGCCGATGTCGCACGGCTCCGGCCTCTACATCCCGGCGTACATCGCGCGCGGCGCGCGGCAGGTGCTGCCGACATCCGGCGCGTTCGACCCGGCCGAGTTCCTCGACCTGTGCGACGCGCACCCGTCCTGCGGCGCCTTCCTCGCGCCGACCATGGTGCAGCGCCTGCGGCTGGAGGCCGAGCGCAGCGCGCGCAGGCCCGCGCACCTGCGCTCGATCGTCTACGGCGGCGCGCCGATGTATGTGGAGGAACTCAAGAAGTCGCTCGCCACTTTCGGCGCTGTCTTCACCCAGCTCTATGGCCAGGGCGAGGCACCGATGACCATCACCGCGCTGCGCCGGCACGAGCACATCGGCGCCGACGACGCGACGCTCGGCTCGGCCGGTACGCCACGGCTCGGCATGGACGTGCGCGTGGTCGACGACGAAGGCCGGCCCTGCCCGGTCGACGCCATCGGCGAAATCGTCTGCCGCGGCGATGTCGTGATGTCGGGCTACTGGCGCAATCCGAAGGCCACGGCCGAGGCGCTGCGCGACGGCTGGCTCTACACCGGCGACATGGGCTCGTTCGATGCGCACGGCCGGCTCACGCTGCGCGACCGGTCGAAGGACGTGGTGATCAGCGGCGGATCGAACATCTACCCGCGCGAGGTCGAGGAAGCGCTGCTCACCCATCCGGAGGTGTCCGAGGCCTGCGTGGTCGGCGAGCCCGACGCGGAATGGGGCGAGGTGGTCGTCGCCTTCGTCGTGCCGATGGAAGGCGCCGCGCCGAGCTGCGATGCGCTCGACGCGCACTGCCTGGACCACATCGCCCGCTTCAAGCGACCCAAGCGCTATGTCTTCATCGACGCGCTGCCCAAAAGCAATTACGGCAAGGTGCTCAAGCGCGAGCTGCGCCTTCGGTTGGCGCAGACCCGCGCCGACGCACCGGCCTGATCCCACATACAAACAAGGAGAAGACACCATGACAGCAGCCATCGTCGGCTGGGGCCACACGCCCTTCGGCAAGTTCGACAAGGAAACCGTGGAGAGTCTGATCGTGCGCGCCACCAACGAGGCGCTCGCGCATGCCGGCATCGGCGCGGCCGATGTGGACGAGATCGTGCTCGGCCATTTCAACGCCGGCTTCTCGAAGCAGGACTTCACGGCCGCGCTGGTGCTGCAGGCATCGCCCGACCTGCGCTTCAAGCCCGCGACGCGGGTCGAGAACGCCTGCGCGACCGGCTCGGCCGCGGTGCACCAGGGCATCCGCGCGATCGAGTCGAAGCGCGCGCGTACCGTGCTGGTCGTGGGCGTCGAGCAGATGACGACCACCCCCGGGCCGGAGATCGGCACCAACCTGCTGCGTGCGTCGTACCTCGCGGAAGAAAGCGGCGTGCAGGGCGGCTTCGCGGGGCTGTTCGGCCAGATCGCCACGGCGTACTTCGAGAAGTACGGCGACCAGTCCGACGCGCTCGCGCTGATCGCGGCCAAGAATCACGCCAACGGCGTCGCCAACCCCTATGCACAGATGCGCAAGGACCTGGGCTTCGACTTCTGCCGGACGGTGAGCGACAAGAACCCGCTGGTGGCCGGGCCGCTGCGCCGCACCGACTGCTCGCCCGTATCCGACGGCGCGGCCGCGGTGGTGCTGATGGACATCCCGTCCGCCATGTCGATGCGGCGCGCCGTGATGTTCCGCAGCACCGCGCACGTGCAGGACTACCTGCCGATGTCGCGCCGCGACATCCTGCGCTTCGAGGGCTGCTCGCGCGCCTGGGCGCAGGCGCTCGGCGACGCGAAGCTCACGCTGGACGACCTGTCCTTCGTCGAGACGCACGACTGCTTCACGATGGCCGAACTGCTCGAATACGAAGCGATGGGCCTCGCACCCGAGGGCCAGGGCGCGCGTGCGATCGAGGAAGGCTGGACGCGCATGGACGGCAAGCTGCCGGTCAACCCGAGCGGCGGCCTCAAGGCCAAGGGCCATCCGGTCGGCGCGACCGGCGTGTCGATGCACGCGATGACGGCAATGCAGCTCACCGGCGAGCTGCCCGAGGCGATGCGCGTGCGTGACGCCACGATCGGCGGCATCTTCAACATGGGCGGCGCCGCCGTCGCCAACTACGTGAGCGTGCTGGAACGCATCCGCTGAGCGCGGGCATGCCTGCCACACCCGCAGTCTCCGCGCTTCTCGCGGTGCTGGTGATGACGCTGCTCGTCACGCTCCAGCCCGTCACCACCGACCTCTACCTGCCCGCGCTGCCGATGCTGGTGGCCGACCTCGGCACCACGGTCGCGGCGGTGCAGCTCACGCTGTCGGCGCTGATGGTCAGCTATGGCGCGGGCCAGCTGGTCTGGGGGCCGGTGTCCGACCGCTTCGGCCGGCGGCCGGTGCTGCTGGCCGGGCTCGGGCTGTACGTCGCATCCGCGCTGGCGGGCGCCTTCGCACCCAGCGTCTCCGTGCTGGTCGCCTGCCGCGTGCTGCAGGGTGCGGCGCTGGGCTCGGCCGTGGTGTGCGCCCGCGCGATGGTGCGCGACCTGTACGAGCCGGTCGAAGGCACGCGGATCATGACGTTGTCGCTGTCGGGCGTCGGCGTGATCTCGATGACGGTGCCGGTCGTCGGCGGCTGGCTGGCCGCGCACTGGGGCTGGCGCGCGGCGCTGGCCGCGTCGGCGATGTTCGCGCTCGCCACGCTGGCGCTGATCGCACGGCGCGTGCCCGAAACGCTGCGCGACAAGGCGGCGCCGGTGCGTGCCGGCACCCTGGTGCGCGGCTATGCGGGCATCGCGCGCAGCCCCGCCTTCCTGACCTGGACGATGCTGTGCGCCTTCGGCTACGCGGCCAACTTCGGCTTCTATGCAACCTCGTCCTTCGTGTTCGTCGGCCGCTTCGGGCTGTCGGCGCCGGCCTTCGGCGCGGTGCTGGGCAGCGCGTCGATCGCCTACCTGCTCGGCACGCTGTGCTGCCGCAGATGGGTAGGGCTGCATGGCGTGCAGACGACCGTGCGCCGCGGCGGCTGGCTGACGATGGCGGCGTGCGCGCTGTTCGTCGTGCCGGCGCTGGCCGACGCCCATACGCCGTGGACGCTGGCCGCGGCGATCTGGCTGCAGCTCTTCGCCTACGGCATCCAGCAACCCTGCGGCCAGGTCGGCATGGTCGCGCCCTTCCCGGCGCAGGCCGGCGCGGCGTCGGCACTGGGCGGCTGCGTGCTCGCGCTGGGCGGTTTCGTCGCGGCGAGTGCGGTCGGCGCGGTGTTCGACGGCAGCGCGCGTTCGCTGGCGCTCGCGACCGGCGTGCTGGTGTTCGCCTCCGGCGCGGTGGCGCTGGCGCTGGTGCCGCG
>CAIQMJ010000480.1 GCA_903872875.1 uncultured Variovorax sp. | reverse complement strand
TCACCTCAGGATCACGACCCCGACTACCCGATCACGCGCCGGTGAAGTCCGCACTCGCACGGAAACCTCCCTTTCGAGAGCGGGCAAGCGGATCTATCACGACGGCGCCCTCTTTCGCGCTCGTCGCGTCTTGGCCGCTCCTGCCTTGCTCATGAATCGCCGCCGTCATTTCTCACAACGACTGGCGTGTCGGAATATTGACAACTGCGAGCGCCACGCCAAAATGCAACACACGCAGCAACACACGAAAGCTTTCGTTACAAGCTTTGCGTTTTCTGCAAAATCCATCCCAACAAGCTTGCCGCGGGTCAGGTCCGCGTCATGCAGAGAATCTCTTGAACCTCCGGAGCCAGCGATGAGAATGCTGACCTCAATGTGTGAATGCGCGCTGCCCGACGTGGTCGCAGCGGGGAGAAGTCGCCTCTGGATGCGCCTTTTTCCATCCCGCCGGCTTTACCACTGTTGTAGCTGCAAGGCGGATCTGTTCTTGCCTCAAAAGCTGGGCGATGAAGCCGTCGGCCGCAATGGCGCTGCACGCTTCTTCGAGATGACCGGCCCGGCCGATCTCGCCAGCCGGCCTCGAAATTCCTCGCTCTGGTGACGCACAGGCGCTACACGCCGGCGAGTCTCCGGCGGCAGT
The DNA here is from genome assembly GCA_903872875.1 of uncultured Variovorax sp. Lineage (GTDB taxonomy): Bacteria > Pseudomonadota > Gammaproteobacteria > Burkholderiales > Burkholderiaceae_C > Variovorax. The sequence goes on along the minus strand of CAIQMJ010000480.1, from coordinate 2,629 downwards.
GGGCTACCAGGCTTTTCCTACAGCGCCGAGGCGCTTGAGCTTCTATGTTGGGTGTTCACAGCGCGCGATCACCGATCACCGGCGCAAGAAAAGGAGCCGACATGAAGCCATTCGCACTCGACCCCGGCATGACAGCCAAGATCGGCGGTGCCTTCTATCCAACGGGTTATTCCTTCGTGATGTTCCCCAAACCCGACGACGCTAAGCAGATTGCGCAGACGCTGCTCGACAGCGGAGTCAGCGGGGACGACATCTACCTGATCCCCCCCGAGACCGTTCTGTCGCAGATCACGCCCACCGTGAGCGACGCCGACAATCCCCTGCCCTCGGCCGGGACCGAAGGCGCTACCGTGCGCGCCTACACAAAGCTCGCACGCGAGGGCCATACAGCGCTTCTGATCCGGACGGAAGACGGCGATGAGGCCGAAGAAGTGATGGCCATCGTGAAAACGGCCCCGTACTCGATAGCCCAGCGCTACCGCATGCTGGTCATCGAAGACCTCTGACTCAGCGCCCTGATCCGCCAGTCAGGCAGGCACCGCGCGACGGATCACATCCTTCGCCATTGCCCTGGCGAGTTCCTGTTCACCCAGAAAGACCGTCGCCGTCGTTTCTTGCGCAAGCAGACGCGCTTCTTCCTCGTTGTGGCTGCGCACCACGGTTTCGATGTCCGGATTGAGTGTGCGCGCCACGCTGATCATCTGCCGCACGTTCATGGTGTCCGGCGTCGCGATCACCAGCACGCGTGCACGTGCGATGTGGGCCTGGATGAGCACGGCCGGGTCCGCGGCATCACCCCAGACGGCCGCAATGCCGTCACGGCGCAGCTTCTCGACCAGCTCGCGATTCTGCTCGGCGACCACGAAAGGCATGTGCCGGGCATTCAGTTCAGCCGCAATGCTGCGGCCGACGCGGCCGTAGCCCACCAGCACGACCTGGTGCGACAGGTACTTCGCGTCGGTGGCCATCGGCAGTTCGGCCATGGGATCATCACGGGTCGACAGCCGCCGGGCCAGCCTTGAATGCGTCTGCAACCATTTCTGAAGTGGCGCCGTGAGCGTGAACCACAACGGATTCGTCGCGATGGAGATCAGGGCACCCGCGAGCACCAGGCTCTGTGCCTCTTCCGGCAGCAGCTTCAACGACACACCCAGTCCAACCAGAATGAACGAAAACTCGCCAATCTGGGCCAGGCTGGCGCTGACGGTCAACGCGGTCCCGAGCGGGTAGCGAAAGGCCAGAACCAGCACGCTCGCCGCAATCGACTTACCGACAACGATCACCAGCACCACCGCCAGCACCTGCAGTGGCCGATGAATCAGCACGGACGGATCGAACAGCATGCCGACCGACACGAAGAACAGCACCGCGAAGGCATCCCGCAGCGGCAGCGATTCCTCGGCCGCGCGGTGACTGAACTCGGATTCGCGCATCACCATGCCGGCAAAAAAGGCTCCCAGCGCAAAGGACACGCCAAACAGTGCTGCGGATGCGAACGCGATGCTGACCGCAGCCGCCACGACGCACAGCGTGAACAGCTCGCGCGACCCCGTGCGGGTGACCTGCCAGAGGATCCAGGGGAAGACGCGACGCCCGACGATGAGCATCAAGGCGATGAAGGCGCCGACCTGCAGCAACGTCCAACCGAGCGTGCCCCAGAGTGACGCGGCGTCTGCGCCGCTCGACTGGCCGCCCAGCACGCCGGCCAGCGGCGGCAGCAGGACCAGCACGAGCACCATCGCGAGGTCTTCGACGACGAGCCAGCCGACGGCGATACGGCCGGTGTACGAGTCCAGCAGGCCCAGACTCTCGAGCGCGCGCAGCAGCACCACCGTGCTCGCCACCGACAACGCCAGCCCGAACACCAGGCTCGCCCCTGCGCCCCAACCCCACCACAGTGCCAGCGCGCCGCCGAGCGCCGTAGCCACGACGATCTGCACCAGCGCACCAGGCACCGCGATCTTGCGCACGGCCAGCAGGTCGTCGAGCGAGAAGTGCAGGCCGACGCCGAACATCAGCAGCATCACGCCGATCTCGGCCAGTTGCGCAGCGATTCCGGCATCGGCCACGAAGCCCGGTGTGAACGGTCCGATGATCACCCCGGCGAGCAGATAGCCGACAAGCGCCGGCAACCGGATGCGTGCAGCAAGAAAACCGAGCACGAGCGCCAGCCCGAGGCCGGCTGCAATGGTGTTGATCAATGAAACGCTGTGGGGCATCCGGAATTGAGTCGAGCTGGAGAGAAGCCAAGGAACGATGGACTTTAGCGTTCAAAACCACGACGGGTCTGCGGGCATGAAAAAACCCGCCAAAGCGGGTTTTTCTTTGAGCTTCAACGCACCCGCCAAGGCGCCGATGTGGCCGCTCAATGCATGTGCAGGCCGCCATTGACCGAGAAATCGGCGCCAGTGGAATAGCCGCCTTCATCGGTTGCAAGCCACGAGATGATCGATGCGATCTCGCTCGGCTCGCCGAGCCGCTTGACCGGAATGGTCGCGACGATCTTGTCGAGCACTTCCTGGCGGATCGCCTTGACCATGTCAGTGCCGATGTAGCCCGGGCTCACGGTGTTGACCGTCACGCCCTTGGCGGCGAGTTCCTGCGCCAGTGCCATCGTGAAGCCGTGCAT
>CAIQMJ010000479.1 GCA_903872875.1 uncultured Variovorax sp. | reverse complement strand
TCGCGAATACGTCGCTGGCATTTATTTCGAGTACCGCGGCCATACCAACAAGGCCAAAGGCGCGCCGATCGAACTGGTGTTCCCGAAGGAAGGCCTGGGCTGGGACCTCGAAGGCTTCGCGATCTACAAGGGCACCAAGAAGCTCGACGCTGCCAAGAAACTGGCCGACTGGGCGTCGTCGAAGGACGCGATGCTGCTGTACGGCAAGAACTTCGCGATCACCGCGCAGCCCGGCGTGGCGCCGAAGCTCGCGAACATTCCGGACGACTACGAGTCGCGCCTGATCAAGGTCGACTTCGACAAGGCCGCGGCTGGTCGCGAACGCACGCTGGCCGAATGGTCGAAGCGCTACGACGCGAAGAGCGAGAAGAAGTAATCCAGACCCGTGCCTGAACACATGAACGACGCCACGTACCTCGAGCTCCGGCGCGTCCGGAAAAGCTTCGGCAGTTTCACTGCACTGGACGATATCGACCTGTCGATCCGGCGTGGCGAGTTCGTGTGCTTTCTCGGGCCGTCTGGCTGCGGCAAGACCACGCTGCTGCGGATCATTGCGGGTCTGGAGACGCAGACCGCCGGGACGATCCTGCAGGCAGGCCGAGACATCTCGATCGAGCCGCCGGCCGGTCGCGACTACGGGATCATGTTTCAGTCGTATGCGCTGTTTCCCAACCTGAGCATCGCGGACAACGTGGCCTACGGGCTCGTCAATCGCAAGCAGTCGCGTGCGCAGGTCGGGCCGCGTGTAGACGAGTTGCTGAAGCTGGTCGGACTGCCGGGCAGCGGCGCCAAGTACCCGTCGCAGATGTCGGGCGGCCAGCAGCAGCGCATTGCGCTGGCACGCGCGCTGGCGACGTCGCCGGGGTTGCTGCTGCTCGACGAGCCGCTGTCGGCGCTCGATGCGATCGTCCGGGTGCATCTGCGCAACGAGATCCGCGCGCTGCAGCGCAAGCTGGGTGTGACGACGATCATGGTCACGCACGATCAGGAGGAGGCGTTGTCGGTCGCCGACCGCATCGTCGTGATGAACCATGGCGTGATCGAGCAGGTCGGCACGCCGATGCAGGTGTACCGTGAACCGGCATCGCCCTTCGTGGCCGATTTCGTCGGCAAGGTGAATCGGCTGCAGGCCGTGGCCGAAGGCGACCACTGGTTCCGCTGCGGCGACATGCGCCTGCATTGCAAGCCCGAGGCCGGCGCCGATTTCCGTCCCGGGCGCGAGGTGTCGCTTTACCTTCGTCCCGAAGACCGCGTGGTCGACGGGGTGCGTGATGACGACCCGATGCGCTGCACGGGCACCGTGCGGCATGTGGAATTCCTGGGTAGCAATTGCCTGGCCGAGGTTGCCGTCGACGGCATTCCAGGCCAGCCGCTGCAGTTGCAGTTCTCGCTCAACCAGATGGACGAGTTCGACGTGCGCGAAGGCAACACGCTGCGCTTCGCCTTGCGCGCCGACCGGTTGCGCGTGTTTCCTTTGGCTGCGGCATGAGCCATGTCCCAGTGCCCCAATTCCCTGCGGATCGAGTTGTCATGTCGGCCGTCCTGAAGGCCGCTCCGCTCAAGCAGCGCGTGCACTGGAGCGACCGCATCGCGCACGTCGCCCTGGTCGGCGTGGTACTGCTGCTGGCCGTCGGGCTGGTCATGCCGCTGCTGCTGATCCTGTCCAAGGCAATCGAAGGGCAGGACGGCGGCGCGTCGGCCGGCCTTGGTGCCTTCGCGGCCTACCTGGCATCGCCTGCGTTGCTCCAGAGCCTTTGGCACAGTGTGTGGGTGTCGGTGCTGGTCACGCTGATCGTGGTGCCGCTCGCCTTCACCTTCGCCTATGCGCTCACGCGCAGTTGCATGCCCTTCAAGGGACTGTTCCGCACGATCACGCTGCTGCCGCTGCTCGCGCCATCGCTGCTCTCGGCCATTTCGTTGATCTACTGGTTCGGCAACCAGGGCGTCGCCAAGGAGTTCTGGCTGGCGCTCGGCTTCGACAGCATCTACGGCGCGCCGGGCATCGT
>CAIQMJ010000478.1 GCA_903872875.1 uncultured Variovorax sp. | reverse complement strand
TGGCGGTGCTGGGCGTCTCGCAGATCGTGAACCACCCGGAGATCCTGAAGGCGCTGAGCCCCTACTACGCGTTTCGCTTCATCTGGGACAACCCGCTTACCAGCTTCATCATCCTGGGCGCAACCGTGTTGTGCGTGACCGGTGCCGAGGCGCTCTACGCCGACCTCGGGCACTTCGGCAAGGGGCCGATCCGCATCGCCTGGTTCTCGGTCGTGATGCCGGCGCTCACGCTCAACTACTTCGGCCAGGGCGCGCTGCTGCTGGAGAACCCGGCCGCCGTGCAGAACCCCTTCTTCATGATGGCGCCCGAGTGGGCGCTGGTGCCGCTGGTGCTGCTGGCCACGCTCGCCACGGTGATCGCCTCGCAGGCGCTCATCACCGGTGCCTTCAGCGTCACGCGGCAGGTGATCCAGCTCGGCTATCTGCCACGCCTGAACATCCAGCACACCAGCGTGCGATCGGCCGGCCAGATCTACATGCCCTTCGTGAACTGGGGCCTGTTCGTCGCGATCGTGCTGGCGGTGGTCATGTTCCGCTCGTCGAGCAATCTGGCGGCGGCTTACGGCATTGCCGTCACCACCGACATGCTGATCACCACGGTGCTGACCTTCTTCGTGATCCGCTACGCCTGGAAGCTGCCGCTGGCGCTGTGCGTCGGCGCCACGGCTGTCTTCTTCGTGATCGACTTCGCCTTCTTCGCGTCGAACCTGCTCAAGCTGCCCGAGGGCGGCTGGTTCCCGCTGCTGATCGGCGGCGGCATTTTCATGCTGATGATCACGTGGAAGGAGGGTCGCCGCCTGATGAGCGAGGTGCAACGCGCGGATGCGCTCGACCTGCGCAGCTTCCTTGAGGCGGTGTTCGTGAGCCCGCCCGCGCGGGTCGACGGAACAGCGGTGTTCCTCACGGCCGAACCGGGCAACGTGCCGAACGCACTGTTGCACAACCTCAAGCACAACAAGGTGCTGCACGAGCAGAACCTGTTCGTCACGGTGCGCAACCATGAGGTGCCCTGGATCCCGATGGACAAGCGCATCGAGATGGAGGCGCTGGGCCACCACTGCTGGGCGGTCACGGTGCACTATGGCTTCAAGAATGACGTCGACCTGCCGCGCGCGCTCGAGAGCGTGCGCATGCGCGGCTGCCAGATGGAACCGATGGCGACCAGCTATTTCCTGTCGCGCGACGTCGTCATCCCGACGCTGGGCAGCGGCATGGCGCCGTGGCGCGAGAAGCTGTTCGCGCAGATGCACCACAACGCGAGCGGCGCGGCCGACTTTCTCAGCCTGCCGAACAACGCGGTGGTCGAGCTCGGCTCAAAGATCGAAATCTGAAGGCCGCTCGGCCGCGAGCGTGTACATGTGCGCGCAGATCGCGCCAGGCGTGGTGAACCAGATCTCGCCCGCGTCGCGCGCCCGCGCCAGGTGCTCGAGGGCGCGCCGCAGGTGCCGCAGCCGATAGGGCTGGCCGACGATATACGGGTGCAGTGCAATGCCCATCACCAGCGGTTGCGTGCGCGACTGCTCTCGCATCTCGTCGAAGTTGTCGACCACCATCGCCGAGAAGTCCTTCGCATCCATCTGGCGAGCCACGATCATCGGTATGTCGTTGAGCTCCTGTGGGTACGGAATGGCCCAGAGGCCGTGGCCGTCGCGCGTCGTCATCCGCGTGGGCTGGTCGTCGTGGCACCAGTTGAGCGTGTAGCGGTAGCCCGTCTCGGCCATCAGGTCCGGCGTGCGCAGGGTCTCGGAGATCCAGGGCGAGAGCCAGCCGGCCGGCGCATGGCCGCTCTCCGCCGCGATGCGGTCCCGGCAGCGCGCCAGCAGTGCGCGCTCGGCCTCTTCGACATAGTCGCCCTGCCGTTCGGCATTGCTGTGGCCATGGCCGATCAGTTCGTCGCCGCGTGCCGCCACCGCCTGCATCAGTTCGGGGCAATGGTCGTAGAGCGCGGTGTTGACCAGCGCTCCGGTCGGCAGGCCGAGCTGGTCGAACAGGTCGAGGCAGCGCCAGGCGCCTACGCGGTTGCCGTATTCGCGCCAGCCGTGGTTCAGCACGTCGGGTTCAGGCGATGCCGGTCCGATCCGCGCCCCCAGCCCGTCGCCGAAGGCGAAATGCTCCAGGTTGAAGCCGATGTAGACCGCGAGCCGCGCGCCGTTCGGCCAGCGGTAGTCGGGCCGGCGGGTGATCGGCCGGTAGGCGAATCGGTCGTGGGAAGGGAGAAGGTCGGGCCAGCGCGGGTTCATGGTGCCATGGTGCCATCGCGCGCGCGGGTCTGCCGAGGGTCGGCCGACGGGGGCGGCAAGCTTTGTGCTTCAGGACCGGGGGCGTATCCTGCCCGCCACGCTTCCTGCCCATGACCCACAACGCCACTGCCGCCATGCCGACCCTGCGCCACAGCCGATTCGAGGACGCCCAGGCGATCTTTGCCGGCACGCTGTTCGTGTCGCTCGCGCTGATCCTGTTCAACCAGGTCGGCCTGCTGACCGGCGGCGCGGCGGGCGTGGCCTTCCTGCTGCACTACCTGACGGGCGTGAGCTTCGGCAAATTGTTCTTCCTGATCAACCTGCCGTTCTACGGTTTCGCCTGGGTGCGAATGGGGCGGGAGTTCACCTTCAAGACCTTTATCGCGATCACGCTGCTGTCGGCCATGACGGAGTGGTCGCCGTCGCTGTTCGCGATCGACCGCCTGCACCCCGCCTACGCTGCGGTGCTGGGCGGCCTGCTGATGGGCGCCGGCTGCCTGTTCCTGGCGCGGCACCGCGGCAGCCTGGGCGGTGCGACGATCGTGTCGCTCTATATGCAGGAGAAGCACGGCTGGCGCGCCGGCAAGGTGCAGATGTGCATCGACTGCAGCATCGTCGCGCTGGCCTTCTTCATCATCGAGCCGGGCCGGGTTCTGTACTCGGTGCTGGCGGCGGTGGTGATGAGCGTGTTCCTCGCTGTGAACCACAAGCCCGGGCGCTACGTGACGATGTAGGCGCCCGCGTCGCGCAGGCGATGCCTGCGCAATCGCCGGATGCGTTTTTTCAAGGATCTGAGCCTTTCGGCCTTCACCGCGGGCTTCGTCGCGGTGCTGGTGGGCTTCACGAGTTCGGTGGCCATCGTGTTCCAGGCCGCGCAATCCTTCGGTGCCACGCCCGCCATGATCTCTTCGTGGATGTGGGCGCTCGGCCTCGGCATGGGGTTGGCGTCGGCGCTGCCCTCGCTGTGGTTGCGCAAGCCCGTGATGATCGCCTGGAGCACACCCGGCGCCGCCGTGCTGGCGGTGGCAGGCGCCGGCTACGGCATGGGCGAGGCGGTCGGCGCGTTCATCGTCTGCGCCGTGTTGATCACCCTGGCCGGTGCGACCGGCTGGTTCGAGCGCGTGATGAACCGAATCCCGATGGCGATCGCCTCCGCGCTGCTGGCCGGCGTGCTCGCGCGCTTCGGCCTGCAGGCCTTCCTGGCGGCGCAGACGGCGCTGCCGCTGGTGCTGTTGATGCTCGGCACCTACCTCGTCGCCAAGCGCCTGCTGCCGCGCTACGCGGTTCCGCTGACGCTGGCCGTGGCCATCGCCTATGTCGCGGCGCGCGGGCAACTGGCCTGGGACGCGGTGCATTTCGACCTCGCGATGCCGGTGTTCACGATGCCGGTCTTCACCTGGCAGGCCGCCGTGAGCCTGGCGCTGCCGCTGTTCGTGGTGACGATGGCTTCGCAGAACCTGCCGGGCGTCGCCGTGATCCGCGCGTCGGGCTACGACCTGCCGATCTCCAGGCTCATCACGCTGACCGGCCTGGCGACGCTGGTGCTCGCACCCTTCGGTGGCTATGCGCTCAACCTCAGCGCCATCACGGCCGCCATCTGCATGGGCCGCGAGGCCCATGAAGACCCGAAGCGCCGCTACACCGCCGCAGTGAGCTGTGGCGTGCTCTACGTGCTGATCGGCCTGTTCGGCGCAGCCGTCACCGGCCTGCTCACCGCCTTTCCGAAAGAACTGGTCGCGGCGATCGCCGGGCTGGCGCTGCTCGGCACGATCGGCGGCGGCATCGCGGCCGCAGTGCGCGACGAGTCGCACCGCGAGGCCGCGCTCATCACTTTCCTCGTCACGCTCTCGGGCGTGACCCTGGGCGGCATCGGCTCCGCCTTCTGGGGCGTGGTGGCCGGCGCGGTCGCGCTGGCCGTCCAGCAGGCCGGCCGAAAGGCCTCGGCCGGCAAGGACATCGCGCCTGCCTGCAAGATCAAGCGCGCCCAGAAGGCGGCCGCCGCTGTGCCAGCCCCCGGCTCGCCAGCCTCGACCGATACCGCCCCCAACCCGACAGCCGGAAAGCCACAGCCGTGATGAACATCCTCTTCGTCGTCGATCCGCTCGACCAGTTCAAGATCTACAAGGACACCACCTTCTCGATGATGCGCGAGGCCCAGCGCCGCGGCCACCGCATCGCGGCCTGCCTGCCGCAGGACCTGCAGTGGGTGTCGGGCGGCCTCGTGACCGCCATCGTTCAGCAGATCACGCTGACCGGCGACCCGAAGGACTGGTACCGGGTGGACCTCCTGGAGAACAAGGCGCTGAAGGACTTCGACGGCGTGCTGATGCGCAAGGACCCGCCGTTCGACGCCGAGTACATCTACGCGACGCACCTGCTCGGCCAGGCCGAGCGCGAGGGTGCGCGGGTCGTCAACAAGCCGTCGGCATTGCGCGACCATCCCGAGAAGCTCGCGATCATGGAGTTCCCGCAGTTCACCTCGCCGACGCTGGTCACGCGCAGTGCGGAAGCGGTCAAGTCCTTCCATGCCGAGCACGGCGACATCATCCTGAAGCCGCTCGACGGCATGGGCGGCATGGGCATCTTCCGCGTCCGGCAGGACGCGCTCAACCTTGGCTCGATCGTCGAGACGCTCAACAAGAACGGCGCAGAGACCATCATGGTCCAGCGCTTCGTGCCGCAGATCACCGACGGCGACAAGCGCATCCTGATCATCGCTGGCGAACCGGCGCCCTTCGTACTGGCGCGGATTCCGCAGGGCACCGAGGTGCGCGGCAACCTGGCGGCCGGCGGCAAGGGCGTGGCGCAGCCGCTCACCGCACGCAACCGCGAGATCGCCGAGACGGTGGGCCGCAAGCTCGCGCCGCGCGGCCTGCTGCTGATCGGGCTCGACGTGATCGGCGACTCGGTGACCGAGATCAACGTGACCAGCCCGACCTGCTTCCAGGAGATCACCGAGCAGACCGGCTTCGACGTGCCGGCGATGTTCATCGATGCGCTCGAAGCGGAACTGAAAAAGCCGCGCTGAGCGCGGCTTTCGAGGCTTTCAAGCTCGGGCTGGCGCGATGCCTGCCCTGCCTGCTGCGAGGTCGATCAGAAATCGAGCGACGCGGTCAGGCTGAAGGTGCGCGGGTTGCCGAGCACCAGGTAGCCGGCGTTGGGATAGCCGCCAACCGATGCCCAGTAGCTGCGGTCGGCCACGTTGTCGATGCGGCCGCGGAAGGTGACCAGCTTGCCGCCGACCTCCGTCACATAGCGCGCGCCGATGTCGAGCCGCGCCCAGCCGGCGACCTTGAGCGTGTTGGCCGCGTCGGCATAGCTGCTGCCTGTGGCCGTCACGCGCGCGTCGAGCGACAGGCCGCGAACGCCGGCCACGTCCCATTCGACGCCGAAGCTGCCTTGCGTGTCGGGCACGCCGATGACCTTCTTGCCGTCGGTCGTGCTGCTGCCCGTGGACTTCTGCTTAGCGTCCAGGAAGGTCAGGCCGCCCAGCAGGCGGAGGCCCTTCAGCGGCTCGCCGAACACGTTGAGTTCGAGACCCTGATGACGGTCCTTGCCCGTCGCGCTGTAGTAGGTGCTGACCGGGTCGAAGAAGGCGCGCGGCTTGTCCACCGAGAACACCGCGGCGCTGGCGCCCAGGCGTCCACCGTCGTACTTCAGGCCGACTTCCTTCTGCTTGGCGACGTACGGCGCGAGGATCTCGCCCTTGTTGGCCACCGGCGTGGTGCCCGACAGCGCGGGCGCGGTGTCTCCAGGCGACAGGCTCTCGACGTAGTTTGCATAGGCCGACAGTTCCTTGGTCGCCTTGAAGACGATGCCGGCGGCCGGGCTGGTGCGGCTCTTGTCGTAGGCGCTGCTCTGCACGCCGGTGTCGTAGTCGTAACCGTTGACCTGAAGCTGCTGGTGGCGCGCGCCCAGCGTGACGAGCACCGTCTCGTCCAGGAAGCCGAGCGTGTCGCCGACCGCGTAGCTCGACAGGCGCTTCTTGGCGGTGAGCGCCGGGGAAGCGAGGTCGTTGCCGCCGAAGGCCAGCGCACTGAAGGCCGGGACGGTCGTCAGCACCGGGTTGTACAGGTTGGTGGCCTGCGTGTTCAGAAAGTCGAACTCGTAGGCGTTCTTGCGTTCCGAGCCGAAGTACGAATACGACGCCACCAGCGTGTGCTTGACCGGGCCGGTCGCGAGCTTGCCGCGGATGCCGAATTCGCCGGTCTTGATGTTCTCGACCGCCGTGTTGTCGAAGCGGTAGGTCGTGCCGGCGCCGGTGCTTGCGTTGCCGAGACTCAAATTGGCCAGCGAATTCGCCTCGTCGCCGCGGCGCGCACCGGCGGCGAACCAGGCGGTCACGTCGTCGGTGATGTCGTATTCGCCGCGCACCGTGCCGAAGGTGTCGCGCTCGTTCGAATAACTGCCCGGCTGCGCCCAGTTGGTCGACGCGTCGTCGGGCGCCGAGGGAATCGCCGTGAGGCCGTCCACGCCGACGTTGGTGCGCGTCTGCTTCAGGCGATGCTCCTGGTGGCCGACATCGGCAGACAGGCGCGCATTTCGGCTGCGCCAGTCGAGGCCGACCGAGGCCACGTCGAGCTTCACGTCCTCGTTGTCGACGGCGGTGCCGCCGCTGCGGTGGGCCGCGTTGATGCGTACGCCCGCGCTTTGGTCCGGGCCGAAGCGGCGCGCCAGATCGACCGCCGTGTAGAACTGCGAGCCGCTGGCCGTGCCGAGCGTGACTTGCGAGATCGGCTCGCTGCCGGCGCGCTTGGGCAGCAGGTTGACCGAGCCGCCGATGCCGTCGCCGCCGGGCGTCGCGCCGGTCAGGAAGGCGCTGGCACCGTGCAGAACCTCGACGCGTTCGAACAGTTCCGATGAGATGTACTGGCGCGGCAGAAGGCTGTAGAGGCCGTTGTAGGCGATGTTGTCGGAGCCGAGCAGGAAGCCGCGGATGAAGTACGACTCCTGGAAGTTGCCGAAGCCGCGCGCCACGCGTACCGACGGGTCGTTCTGCAGCACGTCGCCGACGCTGCGCGCCTGCTGGTTCTGGATCAGTTCATTGGTGAAGCTGGTCACGCTGAACGCCGAGTTCATGTTGTCCTGGTTGCCCAGGATGCCGACGCGCCCGCCGCGGGCCACCTGGCCGCCGGCATAGGGCTTGGTCAGGCCTTCGGCCGATGCGTCGGCGCTGGCTTCGACGGTGACCGTGGACAGCGTTCCGCTGACGGTGCCGGTCTGGGCGACTGCCGCCAGCGAGTGGAGAGCGAAGACCGCGGCCAGGGCGACGGCGCGTACCGGGAATTGGATGGAGGACATGACGGTTCCCTGTGTACGAGGGCAGATGTGCAAATGAGAAGCGTTATTATCTTCGTGGCAGATCGTATCCAATCGCCGCCGTGCAGCCGTTGCGGTCAATTCGTTGTTTTTTCGTGACTACCGACGCTCGCCCGTCGGTGCAGCGGCCCGCCAGTCGAGCGGGCCCGCGCAGTCGCGCATCAGCCCGCGCGGCTGCCGTCCACGAACACCGCCAGCTCGCCCGGCGCGAACGCCGTCCAGTGCTCGTTGGTCGTCAACGGCGCGGTGACGATCATCGCCACCCGATCGGCTGGCGTGGTGTGCTGGGCAAAGTCGATGTGCAGGTCTTCGTCGGCCAGATGGGCTGCTGCGAAGGGATGCTGGCGTTCGACGTACCAGAGGTTCGTCGAGGCGTGCGCCCAGAGCGCCTGCCCGTTCGACAGCATGAAGTTGAAGGTGCCGTGTTTCGCGGCGCGCGGCGCGAGTTCACGCAACGTGAGCGTGAGTTCCGCCACGCTCGGCACGTCGGCATGGGACTTGGCCAGTTCCTGCATCAGCCAGCAGAACGCATGCTCGCTGTCGGTGCTGCCGACCGGATGGAAGCTGCCGTGCAGTCGCGGCCGGAAGTCCTTCAGGTCGCCGTTGTGCGCGAACACCCAGTAGCGGCCCCACAGCTCGCGCACGAACGGGTGGCAGTTCTGCAGGTTGACGGCGCCCTGCGTCGCCTTGCGGATGTGCGAGATGACGTTGCGGCTCTTGATCGGGTAGCGCCGGATCAGTTCGGCCACCGGCGAATCGCAGGCCGGCAGATGGTCGACGAAGTGGCGCAGGCCGCGGTCCTCGAAGAAGGCGATGCCCCAGCCGTCGGCATGGTGGTCGGTGCGGCCGCCGCGCTGCGCGAAGCCGGTGAAGCTGAAGGTCACGTCGGTGGGCGTGTTGCAGTTCATGCCGAGCAGCTGGCACATGCGGTCAGGTCCTTTTTTCGGGCGGTGTGGTGGACGGGGCCGACGCGGGTTCGCGCAGTTGCCAGGCCGCGAAGATGGCCAGCGCGCACAGTGCCGCGAGCATCAGGAAGACGTCATTGAATGCCGCCAGCCTCGCCGGGCTGGTGGCTGCCTGCGCGAGCGAATCGCCGTGCGCCGAGAGCCGCCATTCGAGCATGATGGCGCAGAGGCTCACGCCGGTTGCGCCGCCCAGCATGCGCAGGAAGCTGATGGCGCTCGCGCCCTGCGGAATCAACGGCCTGGGCAGCGGCCGCATCGACCCGAGGTTGAGTGACGGCAGGATGAAGCCCAGGCCGATGCGTCCGATGATGGCGAAGGCGACCAGCAGCCACAGCGAGCTGCCGATGCCGAGCACCGGCATCAGCGCGAACGACAGCGCCAGCAGCGCCAGGCCGATGCTCACCAGCACGCGCGTCGGTTGGCGGTCCGCCAGCCGGCCGACGCCTGCGATCGCCACCGCCAGCACGATGCCCGCCGGCAGCATGATCGTCCCGACGTGTGAGGCCGACAGGTGCAGTGCGACCTGCATGTACACCGGCAGCAGGTAGGTGGAGCCGAACAGCGCCGTGCCATAGATGAACGCGACCGCGCTGCCCATGCTGAACTGCCGGTGGCCGAACAGCCCCATGTGCATCAGTGGCGAGCCGCCCTGGCTGGCCAGGCGCTTCTGCCACCAGATGAAGAGGCCGAGCGATGTCGCGGCGCCAGCGAGCAGCAGCACGGCCTGCACGGGCGCATCGCCGCGCAGTTCGACCAGGCCGTTCAGCAGGCACAGCGTGCCGACCGTGCCGATCAGCAGGCCGCGCCAGTCCAGTCCCTTGCCGCGTTCGGCGGCCGCGCCCCCGGGCGCAGTGACGGGTACATAGCGGTACGCCAGCCAGATCGAGGCGAGGCAGAAGGGCACGACCATGAAGAAGATCGAGCGCCAGCCGAACAGGTCGACCAGTACGCCGCCGATGCTCGGCCCGATGGCCGGCGCCAGCACCACGCCCATGCCGAAGATCCCGCTTGCGCGTCCCTGCTCGTGCGGTGCAAAGGCGCGCAGGATGATGATGGCGGGGATGGGCTGCACGACGCCCGCGGCCAGCCCTTCGGCCACGCGCGCTGCGAGCACCAGCGCGAAGTCGCTGGCCATGCCGCCCGAGATGCCGCCAGCCAGCAGCATCAGCATCGTTCCCACGTAGGTGCGCCGATAGCCGAAGCGCCCGAGCAGCCACGGCGTGGTCAGCATCGAGACCGTCATCGCGACCATGAAGCCGGAGCTGACCCATTGCGCGCGCTCCTGGCCCAGCGCGAAGTGCTGGCTCATGCCGGGAATCGCGACGTTGACGATGGTCGAGGACATGATCGACGCCATCGTGCCGACCATCACGGAGAGCAGCAGAAGCCAGCGATAGCGCTCGCCATAGCGGCTCGCGAGGGTCTGCGGGGGTGGTGTTGTCATGGGCGGCGCGGGCGCGTGGGGCGCGGGGAATTCGGGATGGCCGGTCTCGTCGGCCCGTCCTACAAGGATATCGGGCTTTTGTCGCCCGGCGTCGCAAATAGCGGCCGGGAAAATTGCCACGCTGTCACGATCGGTTTGATCGGTCCGTCCCGCAACTCCTGCAAATCCGCCCGGGCCCGAGCCGGGACTTTCCGATGCCATCCGAGAACAACGAACACACCATGGATTCCAACCTCACCGACAACGCCGCCCCGGTCGCCCAAGCCGCTCCGGCAACGGCGGACACCGCACTGGAGGATCAAAGCCAGTCGCTCGCCGCCGACCTGCGCGCACCCACCATCAGCCGCGCCTACCAATGCCAGTGCGGACGGCCGGTGTTCCTCGGCAACAGCCAGTGCCTGGCCTGCAACACGCCGCTCGGCTATGTGATCGACAGCCTGGGCGTCGTGCCGCTGGCGCCGGCCGAACACGACGGTGCGGAGCCCGACACCTTCACGGTGTTCGGTGACACCGGCGGCAAGGCGTGGCGCCGCTGCGCCAATTTCCTCACCGCGGCCGGCTGCAACTGGATGGTGCCGGCGCCGCGCGATGGCGATGACCCGACCCTTCATCACACCGATGGCCTGTCGCCCGGCTACTGCCTGTCGTGCAGCGTCACGCGGACCATTCCCGACCTGTCGATCGAGAGCAACGGCATCCTGTGGCGCAAGCTCGAGCAGGCCAAGCGCCGGCTGATCTCGCAACTGCTCGCGCTCGGACTGCCGGTCGTCTCGCGCCTGGGCGATCCGGTGCACGGCCTGGCCTTCGATTTCCTGAGCAACCTGCCCGGCGGCCCGCACGTGCTCACCGGTCATGAGCAGGGCGTGATCACGCTCAATGCCGAGGAGGCCGAAGACGCGGTGCGCGAGCGCATCCGTGCCGAGATGCGCGAGCCCTATCGCACGCTGGTCGGCCATTTCCGCCACGAGATCGGCCACTACTACTGGGATCTGCTGGTCTTCCCCACGCCTTGGATCGACGACTTTCGAACGCTGTTCGGCGACGAGCGGGCCGACTATGCGACAGCGTTGCGCACGCACTACGAGAACGGTCCGCCGCCGGACTGGGCCAACCGTTTCGTCACCAGCTACGCCAGCTCGCACCCGTGGGAAGACTGGGCCGAGACCTGGGCGCATTACCTGCACATGGCCGACACGGCAGACACTGCAATGAGCTTCGGTGTCGACGCGCAGAACGTCGAACTGGCGAGCGATCTCTTCGAGCCGGCCGATCTCTGGCAGCCCGAGCATCCCGATGCGATGAAGTTCCTCGACTTCCTGAACGGCTGGGTGCGGCTGACCAACGTGCTCAACGAACTGTCGCGCAGCATGGGTCAGCCCGACTACTACCCGTTCGTGCTGCCGCGAACGGCGGTCGGCAAGCTGCAGTTCATCCATCAGGTGATCACGCAGCAGCGGCATCACCAGAGCGATGCAGCCCTTGCAGCCCAGCAGGACGGCATGTCGCAGGGCGAGGACCCTGACGTGAAACCAGGCGATGCGGCCCCGGCACCGGTGCCGCCGACATCGCAGACGCAAACGCAGGGCGACGGGTTTCAGAACCAGCAGGAACGGGCGATCGGCTAAGCCTCGGGGGCACCGTGAGCCGCTGCCGCGGCGGCGCATCGCGCGCAAATGCATGCCTGGCCGCGCAAGGGCTCGGGCACCTGCGCGCGCAGCGACTCGGTGAAGGTCGCGCTCATGCACCAGCACGGTGGCTGCGGCAGGCCGGTCTCGCGTTCGACTTCCATCGCACATGCATTGGCGGTGCCGCAGATCGGGCAGTGCGTTGCATCGACGCGAAGGGCCGCTGCCTTCGCGACGACGGCCGTGGTTGAAGTGCGGATCGCGGACATGGCTGCATTGTCATGCAGCCCCCAGCGATCGACGTTCAGCCCGGCAGCAGCACCTTGTTGACGACGTGGATCACGCCGTTCGACTGGTAGACGTTGGCGATCGTCACCATGGCCGTACCGCCCTTTGCATCGGTCACGTAGACCATGCCTCCGCTCGTGGTCGCGCTCAACGTGCCGCCGCTCGCGGTCTTCAGCATGGCCTTGCCGCCTCCGGCAGCGATCAGCGACGACAGCGCTGCGGCGTCGAGCTTGCCAGGGACGACGTGGTACGTCAGCACCTTGGTCAAGGTGGGCTTGTTCTCCGGCTTCAGCAGCGTATCGACCGTGCCGGCCGGCAGCATCGCGAAGGCATCGTTGGTCGGTGCGAACACGGTGAACGGGCCGGGACTCTTCAGCGTGTCGACCAGGCCGGCCGCCTTCACGGCGGCGACCAGCGTGGTGTGGTCCTTCGAATTGACTGCGTTGTCGACGATGTCCTTGGTCGGGTACATCGCCGCACCGCCGACCATCGGGTTCGACATACCGCCCGACATGCTGTTGCCGGACATGCTGGACATGCCTCCGTCCTTCATGCCCATGCCGCCTGCGCAAGCGCTGAGAAGGATCGAGACGCCGACGGCCGTGATGAGTTTCTTCATGGATGACTCCTTTGACTGGATGTGAAGGTGATGTGACTACGCTGTGAACCGCCAGCCATGCGGAAGCGCCTGAGCGCCTGCAATGGATACGCGCCGGGGCGCGCGACGGATTCATGCGTTGTTCAATTGCCTTCGTTCCAGCGACTGGGAGCGCCCTGAAGGAAGCACCTCGGCAAAACGGGCTTCAGTCCGCCGAAGCGATTCCCGGGCTTCCCAGAAAACCGAAGCGCTGCGCCAGCGGCTGTGTCTCCGGCAGCACATAGATCACCCCTCGCGTGTTGCCGAGGGCGGGCTTCACATGGGCGTCGTAGAACGCGGCCGGCACGTTGATGCAGCCATAGGAGATGCGGTTGTCTGCGATGGTCGGCGTGGCCAGCCGCTGCGCACGGCGTTCCGACCTGTTGCTGGTGCGCACGCGGTGCATCGACACCGCGGCGTCGTAGTCGACCCAGACGATGTCCTCACCCTGCATGTTTCGCCCCGGCTCCGAGACGAAACGACCGGCCGGCGTGGTGCGCTCGGACGGCTTGATCTGCGCCATCGGCCGTTCGCCGATGCCGGGCACCGAGTCATCCCCCCGCGCTGCACCCAGCAGCACGGGCGTCGTGCCGCTCAGGGTGCCGTCGCCGCGGTAGATGAAGAGCCGTGCGTTCTTCTTGTCGACGACGGCGAAGGGCTGGCCCTTGTTGTCGCCCGCGTGAACGGCACTGCGAACCAGCAGTTGGACGTCGGCGGATGCCGTCCCTGCGGCTTCGTTCCGCGCCGCGGAAGGCGAAGACGCTGACGCAGCCGATGCCGCCATGCTCGCCGTTCCGAGCAGGGCAATGCTCAGCACGAGCGTGGCGCGCACTGCGCCGTGTCGATGAGAGGATGGATGTGTCATGAGGACCTCGCGAAGGCAGGCAATGGCCGGTTGCGGAACTGAAAAGCAATGGCTGGAACGCAATGAGCGGCATGCGCAACGCACGATGCCGGGATGGACCTGCGCCCATCCCGGCATCGCGTCGGGCGTTCGGTCGGCGGACGTCGCTCAGTTGCGATCGGCACGCATCGGGCGCATCGGCGGTGCGGGGCGCATCGTCGGCGCCGGCGGCGTGGCATTCACTGCGG
>CAIQMJ010000477.1 GCA_903872875.1 uncultured Variovorax sp. | reverse complement strand
TCGACGCGCTCGAGTCCGACTGGTCCGAGGAATACCTGGCGGCGGTCATCAGCATCAAGGTGGTCGGGGGTGTCGACGAGGCCATTGCGCACATCAACCGCTATTCGAGCCATCACACCGATGCGATCATCACGCGCGACCACATGAACGCCCAGCGCTTTCTGCGCGAAGTCGACTCGGCGAGCGTGATGGTGAATGCGAGCACCCGCTTCGCCGATGGGTTCGAATTTGGACTGGGTGCGGAAATCGGCATCAGCACGGACAAGTTCCATGCGCGTGGCCCGGTCGGCATCGAGGGTCTGACCTCGCTCAAGTACGTCGTGCTGGGGCAGGGCGAGATCCGGAGTTGAGCCTCGGCGGGCGCGTTGTTGGCGCGGCGCACTGAATCACAGTGTTTCCGCTTGTCATCCGGGAGGGTGGCCTCAAATCCTACAATCCACCCTTTCCGCAGAACGCGCACCAGAAGGCCGCCGCATGGTCCCCCATCTCGTCACTGCCCTGACCGGCCCGATCAACGAACTCGAACAGCGCATCCTCGACTCCACGCCGGCCATCGAGCGCTGGTTCCGACTCGAATGGATGGAGCACACGCCGCCGTTCTACAGTTCGGTCGACATCCGCAACGCGGGCTTCAAGCTGGCGCCGGTCGACACCAACCTCTTTCCCGGCGGCTGGAACAACCTCACGCAACAGATGCTGCCGCTGGCCGTGCAGGCTGCCCAGGCCGCGATCGAGAAGATCTGCCCCGAGGCCCGCAATCTCTTGGTGATCCCCGAGAACCACTCGCGCAACACCTTCTACCTGGCCAACATCGCCCAGCTGGTGCGGATCTTCCACATGGCGGGGCTCAACGTGCGGATCGGTTCGATCGATCCCGCGATCAAGTCGCCCAAGAAGATCGAGCTGCCCAACGGCGACACCGTGACGCTCGAACCCGTGGTGCGCACCAAGCGCCGCCTGGGCATCAAGAACTTCGACCCGTGCACGATCCTGCTGAACAACGACCTCTCGGCCGGCGTTCCGGGCATTCTCGAAGATCTTCACGAGCAGTACCTGCTGCCGCCGGTGCATGCGGGCTGGGCGCTGCGCCGCAAGAGCAACCACTTCCGCAGCTACGAGGAAATCTCCAAGCGCTTCGGCAAGCTGCTGGGCATCGATCCCTGGCTGATCAATCCGATGTCGACGCATGCCGAAGGCATCAATGTGGCCGAAGGCGTGGGCATGGACGTGCTCACCAGCCATGTCGACGCGATGCTCACCAAGGTGCGCCGCAAGTACAAGGAGTACGGCATCAACGAAAAGCCTTTCGTGGTGGTCAAGGCCGACCACGGCGCGCCGGGGCTGGGTGCGATCACGGTGCGCGACGTGAAGGAACTGGAAGCACTCACGCGCAAGCCGCGCGGCAAGACCGTCGCGGCAGCCAAGCAGCCGCCCCTGCTCAACGAGCTGATCATCCAGGAAGGCGTGCTGACCAACGAGCGCGTGCACGATGGCGTCGCCGAGCCGGTCGTCTACATGATGGACCGCTACGTGGTCG
>CAIQMJ010000476.1 GCA_903872875.1 uncultured Variovorax sp. | reverse complement strand
GTCCCACCCGTGCAGATCGCCGAGCGCGCAGATCGCCGGGGAGCACTCCCGCGCGCTCTGGTCGACCGCGGCATGGCCTGCGGCTTCGAGCAGGTCGCGCGCGGTCAGCTCGTCGTGGATCTCCCACGCCTCGAGCGGGTCCGAGGCCACCACCTTGCGGGCGAAGTCGTCGTCGTCATAGGCGAACCAGGCGCGCGGGCCGCCCTGGTCGGGAAGCTCGACCACGAAGATCACGTCGGCTCCTTTGCGCCTCGGCGCACACCGGGGCGCATCACTCGACGCCCTCGGCCGCGGCCTTGGCCCAGACCGCGCGCCGGAGGCGCTGGGTGATGGCGGCAGGGTTCGCATCGAAATCCCGCTGGGCGGCCGACATCGCGCTGCTCGCCAGGGCGGCCTCGGCATGCGTGAGCGGCAGCCGGCCGGCCACGTGCGTCGCGCCGGGCACCGCGCGCAGCACGGCCTGCCGGTTGGGGTGCTCCGCGATCGGGATGAGCGCATCGGCCTCCCGCGCGCCGGCCAGGCAGACCCAGCCGTCGATCACCTCGACCTTGCGGCCATCCTGAGTCAGCTTGACCAGCATGGCGTCGCTCACCGGATGATGTCGTACGAATAGTCCGTCTTGCCCGGCACGATGGTGTTGGCGTCGAGCGCTTCGAAGAACTCGTCGAGCAGCATCACCAGGGTCCGCAGGCCGCCCTCGTAGCCCCAGGTGGGGTAGCGGTGGTAGTGATGGCGGTCGAAGATCGGGAAGGTCATGCGCACCAGCGGCGTCTTGGTGTCGCGCTCCAGGTACTTGCCGTAGGTGTTGCCGATCAGGAAGTCCACCGGCTCGGTGAACAGCAGCGAGCGCAGGTGCCACAGGTCGCGCTTCGGGTAGACCTTGCAGCTGGCGCCATAGGGCGACGCGTCGAACAGCGCCTGCACCTTTTTCGCCCAGGGATCGGCCCCGTTGGTGGCCAGCACGTGGGCTGGCTCGGCGCCCAGTTCCAGCAGGAAGCGGGTGGTGCCCAGCATCTGGTCCGGGTCGCCGTACAGCGCGAAGCGCTTGCCGTGCAGGTGGGCCTGGCTGTCGGCCATGGCGTCGACCAGCTGGCCACGTTCCAGCTCCAGCTCGGCGGGCACCGGCTTGCCGGTCAGGCGCGAGATCGCCATCACGAATTCGTCGGTCCCGGCCACGCCCATCGGCGCGTTCAGCACCACCACTTCCTGGCCGTGCTCGGCGATGAACTTGGTGGTCTTCTCCGAGCAGTACTCCTGGAACACGATGGTGGCCTTGGCATGCAATGCCGCCACCACCTCTTCCTTGGTCGTGCCGCCTTCGTACATGCGGAACTCGCCATCGGTCGGCGTGTTCCAGTTGCCCGACGGGTCGCACAGCACGTTCACCTTCGCGCCGAAGAGTCCGAAGATGCGGCGGATCTCCTTCATGTTGCCCACGACGAAGCCGTCGAAGCCGCCGATGAAGTTGATGCTCTCGTCGGGCACGCGCTCGACCTTGGGCGCCGTGCCGGCCTTGCCGTCCCAGAAGTGCTTCAGGATGCCCAGCAGCGCGTTGTCGTAGCCGGTGATGTGGCTGCCCACGAAGGCCGGCGTGTGGGCGAAGGGCACGTCGTACGCATCGGGCACGCTGCCCTTCTGCTTGCTGTTCTTGATGAAGGCGTCGAGGTCGTCGCCGATCACCTCGGCCATACAGGTGGTCGACACCGCGATCATCTCGGGCTTGTAGAGGTTGTAGGCGTTGGCCAGGCCGTCGATCATGTTGTTCAGGCCGCCGAACACCGCCGCGTCCTCGGTCATCGAGGAACTGACGCAGGAGGTCGGCTCCTTGAAGTGGCGCGAGAAGTGCGAACGGTAGTACGCCACGCAGCCCTGCGAGCCGTGCACGAAGCTCAGCGTCTTGTGGAAGCCGTTGGCCACGTACACCGCGCCCAGCGGCTGGCAGGCCTTGGCCGGATTCACGGTGAGCGAATCGCGCTTGAAGTTCTTCTCCTTGTAGTCCTCGGTCTTGGTCCATTCGACGATCTGCTTGACCGTTTCGTCGGGATGGTTGAACTCGAAGTTCTCCTTCTTGGTACGGAAGATCTCCTGGTATTCGGGCTCGCGGAACAGCAGTTCGTGGTCGAGGATCTTGTCGGCTGATTGGGGCATGTCGGGCTCCGTTGGATCGTGAGGGGGCTTGGGGACGCGGGTCAGTTCTTCCAGGGAGCCTTGGTGAGGCTCCAGATGGGCGAGCTGATGGCCATGTCCATGTCGCGGGCGAAGATGGCGAAGCCGTCGTAGCCGTGGTAGGGGCCGGAGTAGTCCCAGCTGTGCATCTGGCGGAAGGGCACGCCCATCTTCTGGAACACGTACTTCTCCTTGATGCCGGAGCCGACCAGGTCGGGCTGCACCTGTTCGACGAACTTCTCGAACTCGTAGCCGGTCACGTCGTCGTAGATCAGCGTGCCGTCCTTCACGTAGTGCGTGGTGCGCTGGTAGTCGTCGTTGTGGCCGAACTCGTAGCCGGTGCCGACCACGTCCATGCCCAGGTCCTCGTAGGCGCCGATCACGTGGCGCGGGCGCAGGCCACCCACGAACAGCATCACCTTCTTGCCTTGCAGGCGCGGCTTGAACTTGTCGATGACCGCCTGCATCAGCGGCTTGTACTTGTCGATCACCTTCTCGGCATTGGCCTTGATGGTCTCGTCGAAGTGGCTGGCGATCTCGCGCAGGCTCTTCTCGATCATGCTGGGGCCGAAGAAGTTGTACTCGACCCACGGAATGCCGTACTTCTCTTCCATGTGGCGGCTGATGTAGTTCATCGAGCGGTAGCAGTGCAGCACGTTGAGCTTGGCCTTGGG
>CAIQMJ010000475.1 GCA_903872875.1 uncultured Variovorax sp. | reverse complement strand
GGCTGCGAAGCTGCGGCCAAGCTCCTCTGCTTCGTCCAGTTCGATCGACGCCAACGGGATGCGTGCATCCTTGGGCTTGACCTGAAGTCCGGCTGTGGAAAGTGGGACAAGGCTCCCCATGTCCAAGGGGGTGCGGCGGCGAGCCGCAGGCCTGATGTCAGGCGTTTGTACAGACGTTTGCATTTGAACTCCACGTTGTGTGTTTTGTATTGTCAACACGTTTTGTGTTGAGTGGAAATGGATCCACTGACGGAAACATTCCCAACTTAGGCGACAGGTGCTACAACGTCGCAGAGGAGAACACTATGAAATTCGGATGGAGAAAGCTGCACGCATCGCTGGCTTTGGCTGCAGCCTTGACCGGTTGCGTAGCCACTGGCACGAAGGTCAGCAACGAACAGGCGCTCGAGTTTGTGCGAGGTTCGACCACCGTCCGCGATGTGGTCGCGAAGCTGGGTCAGCCGACATCACGGGTGACGTTGGCGAATGGTGAGAGCATGCTGCTGTACCAGTACGGCGAAGTGCAGTACCGAGCCGCAACGTTTGTGCCCATCGTCGGCCTTTTTGCCGGAGGTGCCGATGTCAGATCAAACTCGGTGTCCTTCAGATTCGATGCTGAAGGAAAGCTCATCGATCACACAAGTGCCGAAAGTCAGCAGGGCGTAGGAACGGGCATCGCGTCAGGCAATGTGCAAGGGCGCGTGCCAGACCAACCCAAGAACTAAATGCGGTCCATCGGGGGACCGTCGGCCTCTGTCGAGGACGGCCCTCCGTCTTCCCAAAGTTCAGGCTGCTTTGGAAGCGGGCGCGGAAATTGGATGATCCGCGCCGATTGAAGAGGGGGAGGTGTACTTCGCGGTGAGGAACTCAAGAAACTGCGTTGCCTCCCTGAGCCCCTTGGGTGGGAGCCTGCGCAGCGAAACGATTGCCTTGTCGAGTTCTGTATAGGCGGCACCAGCCGTCGCATCGCGCGCCGTTTCGACGCCCCCTTTACTTATGAAGGGCACTTCGTCGGCGTCGGGTCCGTTAAGCAGCCACGTAATTGGTACGTCAAGCGCTGCAGCAATCCTCGGAAGACTAAAGCCGCCCCGGCCCGTAGCCCGATTCTCAAGATTGCCGATCGCTGATTGGCCCTTAAAGCCGGCAGCGATCCCTAAGTCGGCCTGCGACATGCCGCGCTGTTCACGCGCCTGTCGAATCCGTTCCCCGATAGTCTTCATACGGAAGTATTCAACACGTCTTGTGTCAACACGTGGTGTTGAACTAATAACACGTGATGTGTTATCTTCTACGGATGGACAACACAAATTCGGCAGCACCCGAACATCCGCTTGATGAGGCGTCCCGTCGGTTCGGCGGGCGCTCGGCGCTAGCTGCGGCACTGGGCGTGACGGTAAGCGCGTACGGCAATTGGAAGAAGCGGGGCGTTCCCTTCGAACAGTGCCCGCGAATTGAGGCCTTGGTTCCGACAGTCACTCGTCAACGCCTGCGGCCTGACGACTTCCAAGACATGTGGCCAGAGCTTGCGGATGCCCGGGTGGACGGGGAAAGAGGGCGGGATGATTTGCATGAGCGTAGTTTCCCTATCAAGGGAAATCCCGACTATGCCCATTTCGACGCGCGGCGGATATGAACGGGCCCGACGCACTCAGCGCGATGTGCGCTGCTTATCCGGGCGGACGAGAGGCTGTCGCCCTGCGCCTGGGGAAGCCCGACGAAACGCTGCGCAAAGAACTGCGCAATGCCCCCGGCTTCAAGCTCAGCGTGA
Source organism: uncultured Variovorax sp. (assembly GCA_903872875.1). Lineage (GTDB taxonomy): Bacteria > Pseudomonadota > Gammaproteobacteria > Burkholderiales > Burkholderiaceae_C > Variovorax. Next base: position 1,347 of record CAIQMJ010000475.1, on the reverse strand, counting down.
ATCACGCGCTCCTCATCGTTGAGCTCTGTCAGGAGGCCCGCATCGATGAGCGTCTTGCGTTCACCAACGTGGTCAACGCGGCTTCCCATTGCATGGCCTTGCCGATGCCCGACATCGACATGGACACCGCATCTGCCGATGTCTCCAGCACGTTGCGCGCCTTGGGCGACGCGGCGCACGAGTTCGGCGTGTTTGTTTCGGCGACGGCTACCAGCGTCGCCGACAACGATGTCAGCAGCAACGAACTGCTGGACGTCCATCGCAAGCTGCTTGCGCTCATGGCGCATCAACAGAAGGTAGTGAGAAAGCTCGAAGCGATTCATCGCAAGGGCGAATGTGCGCGGATCCGCGAGAGATAGAGATAGCCAAAACGGAGTCGAGGAGCGATGGAAAAAGCACATACGCGGGGTCGGCCGCGGGGGAGCAAGCGGCACCAGCTGACCAATTGGGCCACCGGCAACGGGCAGTTCACCATGGGCCAACTGGCCCGGTCACTTGACTGGTCATTGCGCCAAGCGGATTACACCCTCGGCCGGGCCATTGCAGCCGGCGACATTCGCGCCGTAGGCAAGGTTCGCACCAGCAACGCGAAGCGTCCGGTCGCGCTGTACCAAGTGCCGGGAATGGATGATCAGCGCGGCACGGCACTTGCCGACGCGGTGCTGACCTGGGGGCGCACTTAATGCCCGCGGGCTCAGTCGATGGCGCCAATGCGGGCGCCATGGGTAGGCGCGCGTGAAGAAGATCGACTTCCCGGCGCTGGCGAAGGAGCTACTGCATCGCGCAGCGGATCTGTTGCCACAGTGGCTGCCCGGCGGCGCGAAGCAGGGTAACGAGTACAAAGGTGCCCCCACCGGGAGCGGCGGGGACGGGGACAGTTGGTCCGTGAACATGATCACGGGCGTCTGGGGCCACTTCGGCGGTGATGAGGCGGGCGGCGACCTGATCAGCCTGTTTGCAGCGCTGGAAGGCGTGGACAACATCGAGGCCGCCAAGACGCTGATCGAAGATTACAAGCTGGATGACATCGCGTATGTGCAGGTGTCTGCACACCGACCGCCCCCAGCGCCGAGACCGGCAGTTTCAGCCGCAGCAACGCCGGAGCCCGGCCGCAAGCGCGAGAAGGTCTGGCAGCCAATCACACCGGTATCCCTTCTCTCGGGAAGTGGTGTTCGCCGAGTCGTACGAGATCATGAGCAAGAGCTCGATGATCGAGTGGCTGATCACGCAGGCCGGCACCGCCACGGATATCTTCGCGTACCAAGGTACGTCGGACCTGACCGTCTCGATCGCCTACGGCTTCGATGCGCAGGGCACCGTCGTTCACCCCTCGGATCTGCTGGCGCT
>CAIQMJ010000474.1 GCA_903872875.1 uncultured Variovorax sp. | reverse complement strand
CTCTGCCCGAAGGAAATCAACGATCATCGAAGCGACGCCTTCGGAAGCCTTCAGCGTCACGTTCCCCACGAAACCGTCGCATACGACGATATCGGTCGTGCCTTTGAAAATATCGTTGCCTTCGACATTGCCGTAAAAGTTCAAATCTTGCGATTTACCGGCAGCTCGCAGCAGTTGCCCGGCTTTTTTAATGGTTTCGCTGCCTTTGATAGCCTCTTCGCCCACATTGAGCAACCCAACCGACGGCGACTCGTTTCCTGTCAGTGCCGACACGAGCGCAGAGCCCAGGACTGCGAATTGCAGCAGATCTTCCGCATCGCAATCCACATTGGCCCCCAGGTCCAGAACGGTGGTAGCACCGCCCTTGGCATTGGGCAACTGGGGAGCGATTGCCGGGCGATCGATACCTTCCATGGTTTTCAACAGATAGCGTGCAATCGCCATCAATGCACCCGTGTTGCCGGCGGATATGGCAGCTTGCGCCTTGCCATCCTTGACCTGTTGAATGGAAACCCGCATCGAGGAGTCCTTCTTCTTGCGAAGAGCGATCTCGACCGGGTCATCCATGCCGACGACCTCGCTGGCACCGATCAACGTGGCGCGCGGATGGGAGAAGCCGCGCAGAGCATCAGGCATGCCGACCAGCATCAACGCAGCCTCTGGATGACGGTCCAGAAACGCACGGCAGGCAGGCAGCGTGACGCGAGGCCCATGATCGCCTCCCATGCAATCCACGGCAAGCGTGATCATGGAAGGCACGGACGCGAGAGAAATCGGCGTGACCATCAAAACAAAGGCCCGACGCTACTGCAAGCGTAGCTTCGGGCCTTGGCCTTGGATTGCTGAATCAGGCTTCGGACTTGTTTTTCAAGACCTGACGACCGCGATAAAAGCCGTTGGGGCTGATGTGATGGCGCAGATGTGTTTCGCCGGTGGTCGGCTCGACAGCAATGCCCGGAACGACCAGAGCATTGTGCGAACGGTGCATGCCGCGCTTCGACGGCGACTTCTTGTTTTGTTGGACGGCCATGATGGCTCCTGGAAAATTCGGTTGGGTGGGCGGGCATGCGGGGCGGCATCGAAAGCTCGGCAGATGTTGAAAACCGAGCTTCGACGGCGGCGCGCGCGAAGCCCATGATTATAGCGCGTGGAGCGGAACTGCGCCAGCCCACCCGCTTTGGACACTCATTCGGACTTGCGCGGACGCAACGAGCCAAGCACCGCGAACGGGCTGGGGCGCTCCTCTTCAGCAGCCTCGAAAGCCGGGTCAGCGACCGACAGCCGCACGGGCTCCGGACATACGTCGTGCGTCGGCGTGATCGGAATGTCCATCAGCAGTTCATCCTCGACCAGCGCGAGCAGATCGAACTCCCTGCTCGTCACCAGCACATCTTCGTCGGACAACTCGTCTTGTGCTGCCGCAGTCTCCTCGTCGGCGGCAAAGCGGAACCAGCGATCGACCTCGAGTGTCGCATCGACCGGCGACAGACAGCGCTGGCAGACCAGGGGCAGCGTCGTGGCAGCCTGAAGATGCAGCCAGGCCTGGGTCGACCCATCCGCACCGCCCCGGTCGTCGCCCCGGGCCTCCCACTGGACAGTGGCATCGGGCGCGGGCACGGCGAGTTCGGCGCTCAGGCGCCGGTAGTTCTGGAGCGGGTCGGCGGCGGACAACATGGCCGTGGCTTCAGCAAAGGCGTTGATGTCGAGCCGTGCGGGCGTGAATTCTCTTTTCATCCCGGCCAGTCTAAACCTCTCGCGCACAATCTCCGCCCATGCAACGCCCTCTGATTCTTGCCTCGACCTCCCGTTATCGTCGTGAACTGCTGCAGCGCCTGCGGCTGCCCTTCGATGTGCATGCACCCGAAGTCGACGAAACCCCGCTACCGGGCGAGGCACCAGCCCGGCTCGCGCAACGCCTGGCGCTCGAAAAGGCCCGCGCGGTCGCATCGCGCTTCCCGGACGCAGTCGTCATCGGTTCCGACCAGGTCGCCGATCTCGCCGGCGAGCCTCTCGGCAAACCAGGCGACCACCTTCGCGCGACCGCACAGCTGCAGCGCATGCGCGGCCAGACCCTGATATTCCAGACGGCCGTGGCGGTGGTCTGCCAGTCCGGCGGCTTTGCCGAGCAGGATCTGGCATCTGTGCGAGTGATTTTTCGCGATCTCAGCGATGCCGCGATCGAAAGCTACCTGCGCGCCGAACAGCCATACGACTGCGCCGGCAGCGCCAAGAGCGAGGGTCTCGGCATCGCACTGCTCGACGCCATCGACAGCGATGACCCGACCGCCCTGATCGGCCTGCCGCTGATTCGCACCTGCAGGATGTTGCGCGCCGCGGGCGTGGAATTGCTGTGAGCGCTGGCAAGCTCTATCTGGTGCCGGCGCCATTGGATTTCGGCTGCGATGACCAGGCACCGCTGCAGGACGCGTTGCCGCTCGGCACGCTGCAGATCGCCGCTGGCATCACGCATTGGATCTGCGAGAACGCCAAGTCGGCCCGCGCCTACCTGAAGCGCATCGAAGCGATCGTGCCGCTGGCCGCGCCGCTGCAGTCACAGCAGATCCAGGAATTGCCGCGCGAAGTGCACAAGAAAGGCGATCATGCCGGCCAGTTCGATGCCCGGCCGCTGCTGGCGGCGGCGCTGGAAGGCCATGCCATCGGGCTGCTCAGCGAAGCCGGCATGCCGGCGGTCGCGGATCCCGGCTCATCGGTGGCGCGTGCCGCCCACGATCTCGGGATCGTGGTCGTGCCGCTCACCGGGCCAGTTTCGCTGCT
>CAIQMJ010000473.1 GCA_903872875.1 uncultured Variovorax sp. | reverse complement strand
CCCGAGATGCCCGACACCAGGTACATCGCGCCGACCAGCACATAGCTCAGCCCGCCGCGCACATGGCCGAGCAGGCTTGCCAGGAACCGCACCATCGCGCGCGCCATGCCCGTCATCTCGATCAGCAGGCCGAGGAAGACGAACAGCGGAACCGCCAGCAGGATCAGGTGCGACATGCCTTCGTCCATGCGGCTCACGACCACCGTGAGCGGCATGGTCGTCGCCACGGCGAGGTAGCCGAAGGTGGCCAGGCCGAAGCAGAACGCGATCGGCACGCCCGACAGCACGGTTCCCGCCACGACGATCACGAAGAAGATCACCAGGTTGAAGTTGCCCAGGCCCTTGAGCAGGGGTTGCAGCAGCCACATGACGGCGCAGATCGCGACGACGCCGCCGATGGCCTTGGCGACCAGCCTGGCATCGGCGACCTGCACGAGCCGGATCAGCGCGGTCACGATCATCAGCGCGATGCCCACCGGCAACGCGGCGGCGCGCCACGAGTTGGCGATCTCCAGTGCCGGCGTCGTGATGAAGGCCTCATCGGCCGCGTATTCGTACGACGGCCACATCATCAGCACCAGGAAGGCCAGGGCCGCGGCGATGGCGATCACGTCGAACAGCGCACGCCGGGGCGGCGTGAGCCCGCTGACCATGGCGGTCATGCGCATGTGCTCGCCACGCCGGAACGCGACCACCGCGCCCAGCATGGCCAGCCAGAGGAACAGGATCGAGGCGAGTTCGTCCGACCAGATCACCGGGCGATGCAGCAGGTAGCGGCAAACGACACCGGTGAGCAGCACGATCACCTCGGTCAACACCAGCAGGCCGGCGGGAATCTCGACCAGGATGCCGAGCCATCGGTCGATCGTTGCCAGGGCGCCGCCTTCCCGGCGCGGACTTCCCTGAAGTGTGTGTTCTTGCATGGCGAGTCCGCGGTACTCAGCTCAGGTTGCCGGCGTACTTCTCGAGCAGCGTCCAGGCTTCGGCGCCGAACTTCTCCTTCCAGTCCGCGTAGTAGCCGGCCTGCTTGAGCTTCTCGCGGAACGGCGTCACGTCGATCTCGTTGAACTTCATGCCCTTGGAGCTCAGGCTCTGGCGCAGCATGCTGTCCTGCTTGGCCATGTCGTCGCGCTGGTCGAGTGCGGAGCGGTCGAAGTGCTTGGTCACGATGGCCTGCACGTCGGCTGGCATGCGGCCGAACGAGCGGCGGTTGCCCAGCACCCAGTAGCCGTCCCACATGTGGTTCGTCAGCGTGCAGAACTGCTGCACTTCATAGAGACGGTTGGTCTCGAGGATCACCAGCGGGTTCTCCTGGCCGTTCACCACCTTGGTCTGCAGCGACGTGTAGAGCTCCGCGAAGTTGATCGCCGTCGGGCTCGCACCGAAGCCCTTGAAGAGCGACACCCACATCGGGCTCGCCGGCACGCGGATCTTGAAGTTGTCGAAGTCGGCGGGCGTGCGGATCGGGCCGGTGCTGCTGGTGACCTGGCGGAAGCCGCTGGTCCAGATGTGAGGCATGGTGATCAGGCCGGCCTTCTCGATCTGCTTGCGCAGGTAGGCACCGACGTCGCCGTCGAGCGCCTTGAGCGCGGTGGCCGTGTCCTTGAAGGCGAAACCCACACCCGGCAGCGCCGAGGCCGGGACCAGCGGCGCGACCAGTTGCGTGGAGTACATGAAGAAGTCCAGCGCGCCCGAGCGCAGCTGGTTCAGCATGTCGGGGCCGCCGCCGAGCTGGTTGTTAGGGAACAGCTTGATGTCGACGCGACCGCCGGTTTCTTCCTTGATGCGCGCGGCGGCTTCGAGCGTGCGCACGTTGCAGGGATGGCTGGCGGGCGTGTCGCTCGCGATCTTGAATTCGTACTCGGCGGCCTGCGCGAAGCGGGGCAGCAGCACGGTGCCGGCGAGGGCGGCGGAGCCCCTTCACCATCCAACGTCTTCGGATCAATGTTGAGAGCTTCTACGATTGCCGCTTTCAGGTTCTGCTTGACGCCGTCCAGGCGCTCACCCAACTTGG
>CAIQMJ010000472.1 GCA_903872875.1 uncultured Variovorax sp. | reverse complement strand
CGAGGCGGCCGAACCGCGCCGGCCGCCCGACCACCCCGCCTGAGCGTCGGGCGGGCAATGCCCGCCCGACGAGCCGCCACCCGAGAAACAGAGATAGAGAGAGACAAGATGTCCGCCAACCTGCCCCTCCACGTTCCGTCCTTCATCGACAGGCAGCCGGTTTCGCGCTACCAGGTCATGATCGTCGCGCTGTGCTTCCTGATCGTCGCCATCGACGGCTTCGACACGGCCGCCATCGGCTTCATCGCACCGGCCATCGGCGCGCAGTGGAAGCTCACGCCGGTGCACCTCGCACCGCTGTTCGGCGCCGGCCTGATCGGTCTGATGATCGGCGCGCTCGGCATCGGGCCCTTCGCCGACCGCTACGGCCGCAAGGTCGTGCTGCTGGCCAGCGTGTTCTTCTTCGGCCTGATGAGCCTGCTGTCGGCCTGGTCGTCGTCGCTGGAGATGCTGATCGCGCTGCGCTTCCTGACCGGTGTCGGCCTGGGCGGCGCAATGCCCAATGCGATCACGCTGACCGCCGAATATTGCCCCGAACGCCGCCGCTCGCTGATGGTGATGACGATGTTCTGCGGCTTCACGATCGGCTCCGCGCTCGGTGGGCTGGCCGCGGCCGGCATGGTCGAAGCCTATGGCTGGCATTCGGTGCTGGTGCTCGGTGGCGTGCTGCCGCTGGTGCTGCTGCCGGTGCTCGCGCTGCTGCTGCCCGAATCGGCGCGCTATCTCGTGGTGGCCGGCAAGCGCACCGACGACGTGCTGCGCACGCTGCGCCGCATCGCGCCCGGCGGCGTGCCCGCCAACGCCAGGCTCGCCATGCCACCTGCGGCACGCGCCGGTTCGCCGGTCAGCCACCTGTTCGCACCCGGCCTGCTGCGCGGCACGCTCTTGATGTGGCTGGCCTTCTTCTGCAGCATGCTGGTGATCTACCTGCTGTCGAGCTGGCTGCCCACAGTGCTGAAGAGCACCGGCGCAACGCTCAAGACCGCGGCCCTCGTGACCATGCTGTTCCAGATCGGCGGCACGGTCGGCACCCTGATGCTCGGCTGGCTGATGGACCGGCTCAACCCGCATTACGTGCTGATGGTGGCCTACGTGGTCGCCGGCGTCTGCATCGCGATGATCGGTACTTTCGGCGCACAGCACACCGTGGTCGGCGTGCTGGTGTTCCTCGCTGGCTTCGGCGTGTCGGGCGGCCAGGTCGGCGCCAACGCGCTGTCGGCCGCGTTCTACCCGACCGACTGCCGCGCCACCGGCGTGAGCTGGGCCAACGGCATCGGCCGCATGGGTTCGGTGCTGGGTTCGATGGGCGGCGGCGTGATGCTGTCGATGGGCCTCGGCCTGCCGACGCTGTTCGTGGTGGTCGGCGTGCCGGCCGTGCTCGCCGGCCTCACGCTGATGGTGCTGGGCCTGCACCGCGCGCCGCGGCCGGTGACGGCCTGACCTGCATCAGTTGAAGGGATTGAACGCGCTCGGCGGATTCAAGCCGTGCGCGGCACTCCCCGTGACGGTGGGATCCTCGTCTCGATCCGAGGGCTTGGCGGCCTCCAACTTCACCAGGGAGCCAAGAGGCCCCACCGCCGCTGGCGCACCGCCGGCGTAATAAGGGTGGTGGATGACATGCTCAGCGGTGGTGGAAGCCGGGCGCGGCAGATCGGCGGCCAGTTTGTCGATGGTCGACTTGGCAGCCTCGCTTCCCGGCGCCGTCGCCTGTTCGATCTCCTTCTCGAGGCCCTTCTTGAGCTGGCGGATGAAGTCGCCGCCCACGTTGCGAAGCAACGCGACCACGATGTTGAGGAGCACGGCTTCCTGCACGGACAACGGGCGATACGCCTGCGGCGCGTCCTTCTCGTTCTCCAGCATCGCGATCGCCCTTGAAAGAACCCCATGTTCCACCATGCCGCGGAGGGTCGCGATCAACGCCGACGCACCGACCTTGGTCGCGCTCAGGTACTTGCTCCCCGAGAGCCTGGCCTCGACCATGGGCTGGATGTGGTTCCAGTTCACCACGGCCGCGACCATCGCGGGCGCGACGGGCGGCAGCACCTTGGCGCCCGGATCGGGATGCTGGTAATCCATGATGCTCTTGATGATGGCTTCCGCGACGACGATGAAGACGTAGGGCCACGAGACGGCGATGCTTCGCATGACCGGGTTGGTTGCAAACTTCTTGAGCAGCTCCACCTCCGTCTTGTGCGCCGCGGCCATGGAGACGCCTGCGGCAAGACCCGCCTTGGCATAGTTGCCAAGGTGGTTGCGCAGCGCAGCGAACTCCGGCGCGTTGCACAAATGCTGTGCCAGCCGAAAGGCCACCTGTTCCTCCGTCGGTGCGTCGCTGCCGTCAAGCCCAAGGATCCGCGCGGCATCCGTCAGCGAGATATCGGCCGCTTCGTCTCGCGGCGACGCGTAGATGTCGTTCTGCACGGCACCCGTTTCCGCGGCGTCCCAGATGGGCACACCGCCGAGTTCGCCAATCACGATCCTGGGCGCATGGCGGTTCTGATAGCCGACGCGGTCGCCCGAAGGGTCTTGCACGCATGAGTTCTGGAGACCCCGCAGCTGCGCCTGGACATCACTCGCGGACCTGGCTTCGTGCTTGGGCATGGCACCGGTGGACATGATCGGCTCCTGTTGTTGACGGCTGCGCAGTGTGTTTGGGACCGCGTCCTTGCCCGGGAGCCTGCGCGAAACAAGTTCACGCCGAACGAAGCGGGCGCATGGACACAAATCCGGCAGGGCCGGTGCACTCTCTCGTCGCATCGCACCCCTCCAACGCGCCGCCGACACAGGGTCGATGCACCGAAACCGGGTGATCTCATGCCACTAATGGAGGAATTACTTACTTAATTTCTGGCACGACTTCTGCTGATGCTGAGCCCGGAAGGTGTTCGGCGCCAGGCCGTCAGGCGGTCGCGGCGAACGGCCCGGCCGAACACAGAAAGGAAGCACGATGAACACCACCGCCTACGCCTACAACGCCTGGTATCCGCTCGCCTGGTCGCGCGACATTGCGCGAACGCTCGTCACGCGCCGCGTGCTGGAAGAAGACCTGGTCGTCTTCCGCAACGAGGACGGCACGGTCGCCGCGCTCGAGGATGCCTGCCCGCACCGCCTGGCCCCGCTGTCGCTCGGCACGCTGCGCGGCGACGCCGTCGAATGCGGCTACCACGGCCTCACCTTCGACTGCAGCGGCCAATGCGTGCACGCCCCTGGCATGGCGCGCCCGCCGGCCTCGTTCCAGGTGCGCAGTTATCCGACGGCCGAGAGCATGGGCATGGTGTGGGTCTGGATGGGCAAGCCTGCGCTGGCCGATCGCAGCCAAGTGTTCCACCTGCGCGAATACGACGATCCGGGCTACAGCGTGGTCGAGGGCGATGCGCTTGACGTGCAGGCCAACTACCTGAACCTGGCCGACAACCTCTGCGACCCGACGCACGTGGTGTTCGTGCACAAGACCACGCTGGCGAGCGCCAGCGGGCAGGAGACGCGGGTCGAGCACGAGCGCCAGGGCAACAAGGTCGTGACCTGGCGCTGGGTACTCGACGGCCCGCTGATCCCGGTCTTCGAGGGCCTGAAGAACTTCGGCGGCAACGTCGACCGCTGGCACTACTACCACTACCACGCACCGAGCGTGGCGGTGATCGATTTCGGCTCCGCGAAGACCGGCACCGGCGCGCCCGAGGGCAAGCGCGACGACTGCATCCAGATGTATGCCTGCCACTTCATCACGCCGGTGGACCAGCGCAGCTGCGTGCAGCACTGGCTGGTGCTGAAGAACTCGCCATCCGACCCGGCGATCGATGCCCGGCTGCGCGCCAACCTGCGGCTGGCCTTCGACGAGGACAAGCGCGTGCTGGAGGCAATCCAGCGCAACGAGGACAAGCCGCGCCAGTGGCGCCGCATCCCGCTGGGCATCGACGGCTCGTCGATCAAGATGCGCCGCATCGTCCAGGAGATGGCGGCCACCGACGAATAGCCCGACACGCGCGCCCTTCCGTCCCACCCGTTCGTCCACCCACGAGAACCCACCATGAAGCTCCTGACCCTTGCGCCGGCCCGCCTGTTCGCGGCCGGCCTTTCCATCGTCTGCGCGACCGCCGGTGCCCAGGGCACCATCAAGATCGGCGAGATCAACAGCTACAAGGCGCTGCCACAGAACCTGGTGCCCTATCGCCAGGGCTGGATGCTCGCGCAGGAGGAGATCAACGCCGCGGGCGGCGTGCTCGGCAAGCAGCTCGAAACCGTGTTCCGCGACGACAACGGCAACCCCGGCGATGCGGTTCGCATGGCCGAGGAACTGCTGGTGCGCGAGAAGGTCGACCTGCTCAGCGGCGTGACCTTCTCGCACGTCGGCCTGGCACTCGCCGACTTCGCCAGGCAGCGCAAGGTTTTCTTCCTGGCCTCGGGACCGCTGAGCGACAAGGTGGTGTGGGACAACGGCAACCGCTACACCTACCGGCTGCGCTCGGGCACCTATGCGCTGTCGGCCTCGGTGATCGGCGAAGCGGCCAAGCTCAAGAAGAAGCGCTGGGCACTGATCTACCCCAACTACGAGTACGGCCAGGCCGCGGCCGCCGCGTTCAAGGAGAACATGAAGAAGGTGCAGCCGGACATCGAATTCGTGGCCGAGCAATCGCCGCCGCTCGGCAAGGTCGACGCCGGCGCGGTCGCGCAGGCGATTGGCGACGCCAGGCCCGATGCGATCTTCAACGTGCTGTTCGGCAGCGACCTCACCAAGCTGGCGCGCGAAGGCAAGACGCGCGGGCTGTTCGAAGGCCGCGAAGTCGTCAGCCTGCTGACCGGCGAGCCCGAATACCTCGACCCGCTGAAGGAAGACACGCCGCCGAACTGGATCGTGACCGGCTATCCGTACGCCCACATCGACCTGGCCGAACACAAGGCCTTCCTGCAGGCGTATCAGAAGCGCTACAACGACTACCCGCGCCTCAACTCCGTCGTCGCCTATGCCACCGTCAAGGCGATCGCCGCAGGCCTCAAGAAGGCGGGTTCGGCCGACACCGAAAAGCTCATCGCCGCCTTCAAGGGCCTGGAGTTCAGCTCACCCTTCGGCCCCGTGGTGTTCCGGCCGCAGGACAATCAGTCGACCCTGGGCATCTTCGTCGGACGCACCGCACTGAAGGACGGCAAGGGCTCGATGCCCGGCGGCACCTACATGGACGGCGCGAAGCTGCAGCCCTCGGACGAGCTGATCCGCAAGCTGCGCAATCCGTCGTGAGCGCGCTGCTGCCCCCGATCGGCTGCAACGGCCGCGGCGCGCAGGCGTCGTCGATGCAGTCGCCCGTGTCGCTGGCCGAACCGCCGATCGACACGCAGTTCCGCCTGGTGCACGAGGCCGGCGTGTTCGATTCCTTCGATCGCCTGCCGCTGCCCGGCGAGGTCGACACCTTCCTGCGGTGCAGCGAGCGCTACGGCCTGCCGGTGAAGACGGCGAGCTGGTTCTACGCAATCGGCCGCGACGAAGCGCTGCTGGCCGAGAAGATCCGCCTGGCCGACGCGGTCGGCGCGCGACAGCACAACATGATGGTCTATTGGCACGACGCCGACGGCCGGCCGGTCACCGATGCGCAGGTCGCCGACTTCTACCTTCAGGCCTACGACGAAGGCATGAAACGCGACGTCGAGCCGACGCTGGAACTGCACGTCAACATGTGGAGCGAGGACCCGCGTCGCGTCGTGCCGGTGGCCGATGCGGTGCGCCGCCGCGGCGTGCCCTTCAACTTCACGCTCGACTACAGCCATGTGATCTTCAAGATCGGCAACGCGCAGGAACTCGAGATCTGCGGACTGGCCGACGACGTCGCGAGCGGCCGCACGGTGCTCGATCCGTTCCTGCCGGGCAACCTGGTCGACGAATGGCTGTCGATGGACATCGTGCGCTGGCTGCAGGTGCGCAGCGTGGCGCCGAACGGGCCGCGCAACCTGTGGTCGCTGCACGATCCGTCCGGTACGGTGGCCGCGGTCGCGCCGCATTCGATCTTTCCGTACCGCGCGGGCGAGCCGGGCCGCGGCATCCTCTACCCCTTCACCGAGCCGGAAGCCGGCGCCTGGCATTCACCCTGGGACGAGAGCCAGCTGGACTGCACGAAGGAAGTGGTGCGCAAGGTGCTGGCGCACCACCGCGCGCATCGCGGGTCGCGGCTGCGCGCGATCACGACCGAGATGATCACGCTGCCCGACTACGCGCACAACGCGCGCTTCAGCCTGATCGGGCAGAACGCCGCGATCGCACGGCATGTGCGCGACACCTGGGCCGCGATGGCGGACGAGGCGACCGAAACGGGTACGGCGGACGCCTGAGCCGGTCAACCGCCCGGCACAGCCGCCGTCTTGGGCCGACGCGCGGCGCGCTTGCGCGCAGGGGGCACCGCGCCCGGCGGCACGAGGAACTGCAGCACGACGTCGCAGATGTGGCGCCGCCAGGCCTTGCGGCGCGCCGGCGTCATCAGGTCGGCACCGATCCAGGTCGAGCAGGTGTACTGGTTCGACAGATAGAAGAAGCCCAGCGACATGATCGTCATCAGCATGTGCTCGGACGACACGTCGCTGCGGAACACACCCTTGGCCTGGCCCGCGGCCAGCAGCGCGGACACCGTCTCGACCAGCGGAAAGGACGTGCGCTGCACCTGCGCGGAACCACGGATGTGCCGGCCGCGCAGCAGGTTCTCGTTCATCAGCAGCCGCACGAGATCGGGGTGCGACACGTAGTGGTCCCACGAATGCTCGACCAGCTGGCGCATGCCTTCGATCGGGTCGTCGGGCATCACGAAGTTGCGCTGCGCGCCGATCATGTCGGCGTAGATCTTCTCCAGCACCGCCTGGTACAGCCGCTCCTTGTTGCCGAAGTAGTAGTACAGCATCCGGTCGACGGTGCCGGCGCGCTGGCTGATGCGCTCGATGCGCGCGCCCGCGAAACCATGCTCGGAGAATTCGTCGATGGCGGCGTCGAGAACGCGCGCCTCCATCTGATCGGAGCGCTCGCGCGGAACGCCGCGGCGCGTCGGGCCGCCCGTGCTGGCGGCGGGCACGTTCGCCTGTGCGGCCGGTGTGAAGCGCGACCTGCGCTGCACCTTGGCGAGGGGATCTGACTCGGACACCTGTCTCTTTCGTAGCGAGGACATCCCTGGATTCTGCGGCCAGATGGCTAAGGAAACTCCCGATGGAAGCAACGTGCCGCGCTGGCTACGATCCGCGCAGCCTTGTCAAAGGGTCGGGTGCGCTGCGCATCCACCGGTGGCACAACAACGACGCCAAGATCCACCCGCTTCCGCGCCCCGTGCGCCGCTCCGATGCCCCTCCCACCCGAAACCGGCCCGGCACTCGATGCCGCCAGCCCCCTGCCTCCGGACCTTCCCGCCGCAGACGAACCCACGCGCGTGCCGCTCGCCCTCGAGGACTGGGCGACCGTTGCCATCATGGGCCTGCTGGCCTGCATCACCTTCGCCAACGTGCTGGTGCGCTACTTCACCGACAGTTCCTTCGCATGGACCGAGGAGTTCTCGGTCTTCCTGATGATCCTGCTCGCCATGGTGGCTGGCTCCGCCGCCGTGGCGCGCGACCGGCACATCCGCATCGAGTACTTCTCCGAAGGCGGCTCGATGGCGCGGCGCAGGCGGCTCGCGCAGTTCGGCGCGGCCATGGTCGCGCTGCTGTTCTTCCTGATCGCAGGGCTCAGCGTGCGCATGGTCTGGGACGACTACCGCTTCGAGGAAACCTCGCCCGGCATCGGCGTGCCGCAGTGGTGGTATTCGATCTGGCTGCCGATCGTGTCGACGGCCATCGCGCTGCGCGCCTGCGGCCTGTTCAAGCGCCGCGGCCGCCGTGACGCCCGCGACGAGGGATCGGCGGAATGATCGCCACGCTCCTGTTCGTCGCCTTCGTCGTGATGATGCTGATCGGCGTGCCGATCGGCGCGGCGCTGGGGCTGGCCGGCGCGGCCTGCATCGCGCTGGCCAACGCCGACGCGCAATGGTTCGGGCTGCTGGCCGTGCCGCAGAACTTCTATGCCGGGCTCGGCAAGTACCCGCTGCTGGCGATCCCGATGTTCGTGCTGGTCGGCTCCATCTTCGACCGTTCGGGCGTGGCGCTGCGGCTCGTCAACTTCGCGATTTCCATCGTCGGCCGCGGGCCCGGCATGCTGCCGCTGGTCGCGATCGTGGTGGCGATGTTCCTGGGCGGCATCTCGGGCTCCGGCCCGGCGAATGCGGCTGCCGTGGGCGCGGTGATGATCACGGCCATGTCGCGCGCCGGCTATCCGGCGGCGTTCTCCGCCAGCGTGGTCGGTGCGGCCGCGGCCACCGACATCCTGATTCCGCCGTCGGTCGCCTTCATCGTCTATTCGGTGCTGGTGCCGGGTGCGTCGGTGCCCGCGCTCTTCGCGGCCGGCATGGTGCCGGGCATCCTGGCCGGGCTGGCGCTGATCATTCCGGCGGTGTGGATGTCGCGCGCGAACAAGATGGGCGCGCTCGAAGCCTCGCTGCCACGCCCGGCCTTCTGGAAGAGCTTCCGCGAAGCGACCTGGGGTCTGGCCGCACCGGTGCTCATCCTCGGCGGCATGCGTGCCGGCTGGTTCACGCCGACCGAGGCGGCCGTGGTGGCGGTGTTCTACGGCCTCTTCGTCGGCATGCTGATCTACCGCACGATCAAGGTACGCGACCTGTTCGTGATCCTGCGTGAGTCGGGCGAGCTGTCGGCCGTGATACTGCTGGTGGTGTCGCTCGCGGGCATCTTCGCGTACTCGCTGTCGACGCTCGGCGTGATCGACCCGGTCGCCAAGGCCATCGTCAACTCGGGGCTGGGCGAATACGGCGTGCTGTCGCTGCTGATCGTGATGCTGATCACCGTCGGCATGTTCCTCGACGGCGTGTCGATCTTCCTGATCTTCGTGCCGCTGCTGTGGCCGATCGTGCAGTTCTACAAATGGGACCCGGTGTGGTTCGGCGTGATCCTCACGCTGAAGGTGGCGCTGGGCCAGTTCACGCCACCGCTGGCCGTCAACCTGATGGTGTCGTGCCGCATCGCCAACGTGCGCATGGAGGAAACCGTGCGCTGGGTCGGCTGGATGCTGTTCGCGATGTTCCTCGTGATGGTCGCCGTGATCATCTGGCCGCAGCTGGCGCTCTGGCTGCCGAATCGCCTGGGCTATTGAGCACCCACACACAACAGAAGATCGATTCCAAGGAGACAACCATGAAAATCCGCCGCACCCTGCTCGGGCTCGCCATCGCTGCAACGGCCCTCGGCTTCGCCACCGGCGCCGCCGCGCAGGCCGCCTACAAGGCCGAATACAAGCTGTCGCTGGTGCTCGCGCCGCCGACGCCCTGGGGCCAGGCCGGCCAGCTCTGGGCCAACCTCGTGAAGGAGCGCACGCAGGGCCGAATCAACATCAAGCTGTACCCTGGCGTCTCGCTGATCCAGGGCGACCAGACGCGCGAGTTCAGCGCGCTGCGCCAGGGCGTGATCGACATGGCCGTCGGCTCGACCATCAACTGGTCGCCGCAGGTCAAGCAGCTCAACCTGTTCTCGATGCCCTTCCTGATGCCCGACTACGCCGCGGTCGACGCGCTCACGCAGGGCGAGGTGGGCGCCGACCTGTTCAAGGCGATCGACAAGGCCGGCGTGCTGCCGCTCGCGTGGGGCGAGAACGGCTACCGCGAGGTGACCAACTCCAAGCGCGCGATCCGGACGCCGGACGACCTCAAGGGCATGAAGATCCGCGTGGTCGGCTCGCCGCTGTTCGCCGACCTCTTCACCGCGCTCGGTGCCAACCCGACGCAGATGAGCTGGGCCGATGCGCAGCCCGCGCTCGCCAGCGGCGCGGTCGATGGCCAGGAGAACCCGCTGTTCCTGTTCACGGTGCTGAAGATGCAGAACGTCGGCCAGAAATTCCTGACCACCTGGGGCTATGTGGCGGACCCGCTGATCTTCGTGGTCAACAAGGAGATCTGGGCCTCCTGGACGCCGGCCGACCAGGCCATCGTGAAGCAGGCCGCCATCGACGCGGGCAAGCAGGAGATCGCGATCGCCCGCAAGGGCCTCGTCGAAGCCGACAAGCCGGTCTACAAGGACATCGCCGCGATGGGCGTGACCGTGACCCAGCTCACGCCGGACGAGCGCACGGCATTCGTGAAGGCGACACGGCCGGTCTACGAGAAATGGAAGCCGACCATCGGCGCGGACCTGGTGACCAAGGCCGAGAAGGCGATCGCGGCGCGCAAGCAGTAAGCCGCAGTGCGGCAGGCGCAGCGCTGCTTCGCGCACGGAGATCTCGCTTCGCATCGACGAAGGGCCGGAAAGCCGCCGCCTCTTAGGCTGGCGGCTTCCGAATCACCCCGAGGACCTCCGATGAACGCGCGACTCCCCGAGACCGGCATGGACGCCGAGGACGAGGAAAAGGCCTACGACGACACGCCGTACGAGTCGAATGCATTCCCGCAGTCCCAGCCCGCGCGCCTGGCCGCTGTGGCGCACCTGTTCGGCCTGCATCCGGCAGCCGTCGAAACGGCGCGCGTGCTGGAACTGGGCTGTGCGTCCGGCGGCAACCTCATTCCGCTCGCCATGCACTTTCCGCAGGCGCAGTTCGTCGGTGTCGACATCTCGGGCAAGCAGATCGCCGACGGCCGGCAATTGATCGCACAACTGGGGCTGCAGAACATCGAATTCCGGCACATGGGCATCCAGGCGCTGACGCCCGATGACGGCCGCTTCGACTACATCGTCTGCCATGGCATCTACAGCTGGGTGCCTGCGCCGGTGCGCGACGCCATCCTCCGCGTCTGCAACGAGAACCTGACGGACGACGGCGTGGCGTTCGTCAGCTACAACACGTTGCCTGGGTGGCACTACGTGCAACCGGTTCGCGACCTGATGCTGTACTGGACGCAGGACATCGCCGGACCGCAGCAGAAGGTGAATGCCGCGCTCGAACTGCTGGGACAGTTGAAGGACTGGTCGGAAGAGGTGGCGAGAAATCTCTATCGGAGGGAATGGGAGATGCTGACAGCGGAAAACACCTCCTATGTCCTGCACGACCACATGGAACAGACCAACGCACCGTGCTATTTCAAGGAGTTCGCGGCCCATGCCGAACAGCATGGCCTCGTCTACCTGAGCGACGTCACTTTCCGTTCGGCCAATCCTCTCGGCTTCAATCCCCAGATGACCGAACTGATCGACCGCCATGCCGGCGGCGACGTCATCCGAGCCGAGCAGATGATGGACTTCATCTCTCGCCGCCGATTCCGCTCGAGCCTGCTGGTCAAGAAGGTACGGCAACCGCAGATCGACCGGACCGCGCCGCTGGAAAGGCTGGACACGCTGCATTTCAGCTTCTCCGTCCTCCCCGTCAAGAACCCCGCGCCCCCGCCGCGCATGTCCGCCGTCTGGTGGCACTCGAAGATCGACACCTATCGGCTGGGCCCAAGCACGCTCAAGCCGGACACGCGAGCGCAATCGCTGGCAGTGGCCTGGATCGCCGAACATGTGACCCTTGCAATCACCTTCACGCTCGACGAACTGGTTGCGCATGCCGTCGCCAACGGCGAGGCGCCATTGCAGGCGCGCGAAGACATCCGCCTGCTGCTGTGGGATCTGCTGAACACAGCCACGTTGCGCCCGAGGTCCTGCCCAATGCGCGCAGCGGTGCCCGGAGACATGCCCGCCGCCACGCCGCTGGCGCGGGCCAATGCGCGGCTCGATCGGAACACGTCCAACGCGTTCCACGACCACGTCGCGCTGTCGGAAGCACAGCGCCGGCTGCTCCTGCTGCTGGACGGTACACGCAGCGCCGCGGCGGTGGCCGCTGTCCTGGGCGAAGGATCGACCGAGGAGACCGTGCGCGCCGACATCAAGACACTCTCCAATCTGCACGTCCTCTGCTGATGCGCGCCGCTCAAAAAGCAGAAAGGCACCCCGAGGTGCCTTTCTGTTTGCCGCTCCGAGCCTTGGTCAGTGCTGAAGAATCTTGTTCAGGAAGTCCTTCGTCCGCGGCTGGCGGTTCTCGGGATGGCTGAAGAACTCTTCCTTCGCACAGTCTTCCAGGATGCGGCCGCCCACGTCGATGAAGATCACGCGGCTCGCGACCTTGCGGGCGAAGGCCATTTCGTGTGTCACGACCATCATGGTCATGCCTTCCTTGGCCAGGCTCACCATCACGTCCAGAACTTCGCCGACCATCTCGGGGTCGAGCGCGGAGGTGGGCTCGTCGAACAGCATCACGATCGGGTCCATCGACAGCGCACGGGCGATCGCCACACGCTGTTGCTGACCACCGGACAGCTGACCGGGAAACTTGTCCTTGTGCGCCATCAGGCCCACACGGTCGAGCATCTTCAGGCCACGGACCTTGGCCTCGTCGGGCTTGCGGCCCAGCACCCTGATCTGGGCGATCGTGAGGTTCTCGGTCACCGACAGGTGCGGGAACAGCTCGAAATGCTGGAACACCATGCCGACCCTGGAGCGCAGCTTCGGCAGGTTGGTCTTGGGATCGTGCAGCGGAATGCCATTGACGGTGATCTCGCCCTTCTGGAAGGGTTCGAGCGCATTCACGGTCTTGATCAGCGTCGACTTGCCGGAGCCCGACGGGCCGCAGACCACGACCACGTCACCCTTGGCGATGTTCACCGAGCAGTCGTTCAGCACCTGGACCGGGCCGTACCACTTGGAAACATTCTTGATTTGAATCATGTTTTCGGACATTTTTTCTCTCCGGTCAGCGAATGATGGCGATCTTCTTGTGCAGGCGCTTCACGCAATAGGACAGCGCGTAGCACATCACGAAATACACGACGGCGGCCAGCAGGTAGGCTTCGATCGGCCGGCCGTAGTTCTTGCCTGCGGTCTCCAGGCCCTTGAGCAGGTCGTAGGCGCCGATGGCGTAGACCAGCGAGGTGTCCTGGAACAGGATGATGGTCTGCGTGAGCAGCACCGGCAGCATGTTGCGGAAAGCCTGCGGCAGGATCACCAGCTTCATGTTCTGGCCGTAGGTCATGCCGACCGCCATGCCTGCGAACACCTGGCCGCGCGGGATCGACTGGATGCCGGCCCGCATGATCTCGCTGAAGTAGGCGGCCTCGAAAGCGATGAAGGTGATCACCGCCGACCCTTCGGCACCGATCGGTCGACCGATGAAGAAAGGCACCAGCAGGAAGAAGCCCAGGATCACCATCACCAGCGGAATGCTGCGCATGCCGTTGACGTAAACGGCAGCCGGCGCATCGAGCCACTTCTTGCCCGACAGGCGCATCAGCGCCAGCACCGTGCCGAAGACGATGCCGCCGATGGTTGCGATGACGGTCAGGATGACGCTGAAGTACAGGCCGTTCAGCACGAACTTGCTGATGACGTCCCAGTTGTAGAACGAAAAGTCGAGATTGCTCATGTCAGTGTCCTCCGCCGCTCGCCGAGACGATGAAGCCGGGCACGCGGGTCTTCTTCTCGATGAAAGCCATGAGGCGGTTGATCGCGAATGCGGAGATGACGTACAGCGCAGTCACGGCGAGGAACATCTCGATCGGCCGCGAAGTCTCTTCGCTCGACTGGATGAAGAACATCGTGAGTTCGCTCACCGACACCGCGAAGGCGACCGACGAGTTCTTGAAGATGTTCATCGTTTCGCTGGTGAGCGGCGGAATGATGATGCGGTAGGCCATCGGCAGGATCACGTAGCGGTAGTACTGGAACGTGGTGAAGCCCATTGCCATGCCGGCATAGCGCTGGCCCTTGGGCAGCGCCTGGATGCCGGAGCGCACCTGCTCGGCGATCCGCGCCGAGGTGAAGAAGCCCAGTGCCAGCACGACCAGCACGAAGCTGGGCACGTTCTTCATCGGCGAGATGAGCGCCGGGATCACGTGGTACCAGAGGAAGATCTGGACGAGGAGCGGAATGTTGCGGAACAGCTCGACCCAGGCATTGCCCAGGCGCACCAGCCATGGGCTGTCGGGCAGCGTGCGGATGATGCCGATCAGCGAGCCGAGTACCAGCGCCACGATCAGCGCCAGCAGCGCGACCGACAGCGTCCAGCCCCAGGCCGAGAGCATCCATTGCCAGTAGGTCGGGAATTTCCCGCCGGGGTCTTGCAAGAAGACCTGCCAATCCCAGTTCGATCCCATCGGGACTCTCCTTCTCTTCCAGATCGTTGTTATGAAATGCGCTGTTGAAAACAAACGCCCGCCGTTGGAGGGCGGGCGTTGCAGGTCGATCGCCTCGAATTACTTCTTGGCGTAGTCTTCCATCGGCTTGTCGTTCGGCGCAGCCCAGGCCGCCTTGGTCG
>CAIQMJ010000471.1 GCA_903872875.1 uncultured Variovorax sp. | reverse complement strand
GTCCGCGAAGTCTTTTTGCGCGGCGTTCAGTCGTCGGGTCGCGGCATCGATGGCTTCTACCGCCTGCTGCGTCGGCGCATCGAATCCGCGCACACCGGGGCTGCCCGCCGTCGAAGCAGCCTCCAGTTGGCCGGTCGGCGTCGGCTTGAAAACCGGCGCACCGGTCAGCGAGAGCGCGGTACTGCGCATGCCGCCCGTCGCGGACAGGATCGACGCCAGATCGGGCTCGGTCTTGAGCACTTCCTGGCTGACGCGCAGCTGGATCTGCTGCGACTGCCAGCGCAGGTCGGCTGCGGCGCTGTCGATCCTGCCGCGCAGTGCGGCGGCTTCGCCATCGAGCGCTGCCGCGGCAGCGAGCGCCTTCTCCGCCTGTGCGGCGGCTGTCTTGAACTGGGGATTCGCTGTCCGCGTGATGGCCTTGGGCTGCGCGACGACACAGCGCTTGTCCCAGTCGGCGACGGTGGCCCTGCAGCTCGCATCGAGGCGTTTGAGTTCATCGGCCGTCGCGTTGCCGAGAACGGCGGGCGCGGTCGTGCAGGCGGGGCGCGGTTCCTTCTTGCAGGCTTCTGGCTGTGGTTTCGCCGCAGGCGCCGGAATCGACTCGTTCTTGCTCAGACCCGCGTTGTCGATCAGCAGCTGCTTCAGTTCCGCCTGGCGCATGGCCATCAGAGTCGCGGCATCGGCCCATGCCTTGCGCCGGACTTCCGTCAGGTCATAGGGCGCCGTCGCAGCGACGGAACAGGCCAGCGCCTGGGAGCCCGCGAGGTAGGTCAGCTGGCGCGGCTTCGACACCACCGTGTTGCCGTACAGATAGGCCGCCGAGCCCACCACGCCGACGCCGGCGATGTCGGATCCGTTCGGATGGCTGATGCTCTTGAGGAGTGCCAACGCCGACAAGGCGATCAGCCCGACGCCCACTTTGGGCGCCACCCCCGACAGCTCCTGCACGGCGGCGTTGTACTTGCGCATGGCCTGCAGGGCGCCGTCCCTCGCCTCGGCGAACGTGACGGCGCCCGCTTGCTGGCTCGCGGGTGGCGGCTGCTGCGGCAGCATGTCGTCCGAGAAGATCTGCGGTGACAGCGGCGCGCAGCCTGCGAGCAGGACGGCTGTCGCCATGGACGCCAGGCGCAGCTTGCTCACCCACTTGTGGTTCGTCATCTTCCGCTCCTCGTTGTGTGACTTTTTTAACAGTCAGTAACTGGAGCGGCATCGCTTGTTTGGGTGATGCCCGCCTGCAGCGCATTCGCGCGCGAGAGCGCCTGAAATCGCTGGCGCGCCAGCTATCGCGCCGGTGTCATCCCCTTCACGGCCAACGTTTCCGCCGCCTGCGGCCCGGTCAGCGCCGCCAGGAACTCCCGCGCAGCCGCCCCGTGCGCGCTGTCGCCCGCCACGGCGCCCGCATAGGTCGTGTAGTTCTGCACCGCCTCGGGCAGAGCGCCGACCAGCTCCGCGCCCTTCACCGGCAGGATCTCGCTGATCTGGTGCACCGCCAGGTCGGCTTCGCCGGTCACCAGACGTTCTGCGACCAGGCCGCCAGGCACCAGCACGGCCTTCGCGTGCATGGCGTCGGCAATGCCCATTCGCTGGAACAGGCCGTCGAGGTAGATGCCGCTGGAGCCGCCCGACGCCGGGTCGATGTAGGCGACCTTGCGTGCGGCGAGCAGCGCGTCCTTGAACTGGTCGACGGTGTCGATCCTCGGATGCGTGGCGCCGGCTTTCACGGCGACCCCGATCGCCACGCGCGCCAGCGGGGTCACGCTGTCGCGCGCCACGCGGCCTTGCGTGGCCAGCGGCTGCAGCGCCGCGGGCGTGAGCACGAGCACGTCGAAGGCCTCGCCGTCCGCGACGCGCCTGGCGAGCGCGCCCGCCGTGTCGTTCTGCACCTCGACCTTGTGGCCGGTGCGCGCCTCGAAGGCCGGCACGAAGGCGACGACGACCTGCTTGAAGGCGCCGGCGGTCAGGACCTTGAGGGTGTCGGCGTGGGCGCCGGCAGTGCAGAGGAGGGCAGCAGGAAGCAACAGGCGGGAAAGCGAGCGGATCATTGGGACTTGTGGCGTGAGGCTGAGCGCAAAGGCTACACCGGGCGGCATACCGCTGGTGCGTCCTGGGCTTTCCGCCTCACTCGACCAGCCGCATTTCCTCGATCAGCCCCGCGATGTTGTCGACGCCGAGCTTGGCGTAAAGCGTCTGGATCTGGTTGCGCACTGTGGCTGGCGATCGATCGAAGGTGCGCGCGATTTCCTTGTAGGTATTGCCCTTGCACACCAGGCTCGCGATGGTGCGCTCGCGCGCCGTCAGGTTGTCGGCACGGCAGCGGGGCCGAACGCTCAGGAAGAGCAGGCGTTGCTCCAGCCGCGGCGTCATCACGAGCTGCGCACCCAGGTAGGGTGTCCGTTCGATCAGGAAGTGCTCCAGCAGCTTGGTCGGCAGTGCCTGCCGAGCCCAGCCTGAAAACTCCTGCTGCATCAGTGCGATGAAGGCGACGTCGCAGTGGTAGATGGCGCCGTGCAGGTCGGCGATGGCATTGCCGCGGCGCTGCCCGGTACCGACCGTGCCCAACTTGTCCAGGTGCATCACGCGGTTCATGGCCAGCGCCTGCATCAGGTGCGGCGACAGGCTGGCCAGCAGGCGCTCTTCCTCGGTCTCGCAATGGGCGTCCGGGTCCGCGCGAAACAGCGATATCCACTGCATGAAGTTGGTCCGCGGGTCGCTGTCCATCGTGATGAAGATGTTGTTCTGGTCGTAGCGCTGCACGTAGTCCAGGAAGGGCGCGTTCGCCGCCCCGCTCCACCACCGCTCGGAGTTGAAGCCGCGCGTGCCATGCCCCTTGCCGAAAAAGCTCGCCGCCGCGGAGTCGAGGTGCTTGTGCTGCTCGTACTCGATCATCATCTCGGGCGATTTCTGGTGCAGGTGCAGGGTGCGCACGTCGATCCCCTCGGACGCCGTGGTGGCCGTGCCCCACATCGCCGCGTCGAAGGGCAGTACGGGCTTGATCAACTCCATGACCGCGTCCTGGAACAGGTCGATGGGCAGTTCCTGTGAAAGCCTGTACAGGCGCAGCAGGAGATCGCTCATCGATGCGAAGGTGTGCTGAGCCTGGCTGGCGGCGGTGGCGGGCATGACCATATTGAAGGGTTTGTGCTGTGGCGGCGCATCACCCGATCAAGGTACGCGCTCAGGAGATGCTTGCGAGGCTCAGCAGCAGCCGAGTCAGGTCGGCGCGGCTGTCGCAGCCGGTCTTGGCGTAGACGTTCTTGAGCTGGGTCCGCACCGTGTGCGGACTGAGCCCGAGCACGCCGGCCGCCTGTTCGAGCTTGTCGGTGCCGAGTGCCTCCACGCAGCGGATTTCCGCGGGCGTCAGGCCATACAGGCGCTGCAGCACGTCGGCACTGGGCAGCAGCTTGCGGCGTTCCTGGGTGATGAAGACGATGCTGCGGGCACGCCCGTCGAGCGCGCCGAAACGCCCGGTTTCCGGCAGTCGCGACATCTGAAGGAGGTAAGCGCCGCCGTTCGCATCGGGTGCCCTCAGCACTTCCGAGAAATGCGATACGCGGCCCACACCGCCGGCGCCCAGCGTTGCGCGCAGGGCGGCCGACCAGGCGCGCTGCGCTGCCGGATCACGCATCTGCAGGCTGGCGTCGGCGCAGGTCATGGCGTCGCCGCGCAGCCAGATCTGCTCGGCTTCGAGGTTGGACTGCACCACCTTGCCGGCGGCATCCAGCAGCACTACGCCGAAGCTCAGCGCGTCGAGCGCGGCGGCGCTCGATGCGGCCCGGATGTCGGCCGCTCGCAGCCGGAACATCACACCCAGCGCGCGAGAGATATGTGGCAGCAGCAGTCGCATTTTTTCTCGCGACATTTCGTCGAATCCGGTGTCGTCCGGGCCGCGGTAGAAGGAACAGGCCACCCATGGCAATGAACGGTCCAGCGGCCGCAGCACCACGCTCGCAAGCAGCCAGGCGATCTGCATCCGCGACAGGTGCTCCTGGTAATAGTCGGACGCCATCAGTTCATGTCGGCTCGACAGGTCGCTGTCGAGAATCACGGAGCCTTCGAAGTCCAGCTTTCTGGCCAGCGTGCGGGTCGTCCAGAAATCCTCGCCGACATGGCGCGAATTCCAGAGCGCCATCTCCTCCGCACTGACGCCGTGCGAATAGAAGAAGCCGCCATCGCCGAAGCCGGCATCGGGCGTGAACATCAGCGCGCGCGCGGCGCCCAGCCAGTCGGCCGATGAAGCCAGGACATCCGGCCAGTGCCAGGGTTCCAGCGCGGCCTGATAGACCTGCTCGAGAAGCGCGCTGTAGACGCGGTCAGGCGTTGTCATGGCGGACAGGGAAAGAGGGGATGAGCTGAGGGTGAAGTTACAAGTTGCAATCAAAAACGTTGCTTTTTTGATTACAGCGCATCGCTCCTCCTTTCGAACCTAAACGTCCGTCTAGATCACAAGATTTCTCCCATATTGATGCGAGCTTTTGACGCCTGTTGAGAGCGGGGATGATTCATTTGCACTATTTCTAGCGTTAGAGGCGCCAACCAAACTGACAGCATCGAATGCTCAATGTCAGAAGAAATGAACGCTTTTTATGTAACGCGTGGTCAAGGGGTTGAACGCAAGACCGAGGGAAAAGCAAGAAAGCGATGGCACATGGCGGTGGGCGCGGCGGTGCTGCTGGCCGGTGCCGCGCAGGCCCAGACGCCGCGGCCCGATGCCGGGTCGACCCTGCGAGACACAGAGCGGCTCGAGCCGCAGGCGCCGGTGCCGGTACCGCCCGCGCTGAAGATCGACGCCGCGCCGCCTGCTGCGGCATTGCCGGCTTCCGGCGGCGCCACGGTCCAGGTGACGGCGGTGCGCATCATGGGCACCAGCGTCTACACCGACGCCGCACTGCAGCCGCTCGTCGCTGAAGTGGTGGGCACCCACGCCGACCTGGCCGCGCTGCAGCGTGTGGCCGACCGCGTCACGCGCTACTACCGCAGCAACGGCTACCTGCTGGCGCAGGCCCGGTTGCTGACGCAGGCGATCGATGGCGGCGTTGTGCAGATCACGGTGAGCGAAGGACGCCTCGGTTCGTTGCGGCTGGACAACAGCAGCGGGCTGCCGACGCCTGCGCTCGACGTGTTCGTGCCCGGCAAGCCGCTGCGCATCCAGGACATCGAGCGCGCGCTCCTGCAACTGAACGAGACGCCCGGCGCGTCTGCCAGCGCCACGCTGGCAGCGGGCGCCGAGGCCGGCACCGTCGACCTGCTGGTCAGCGTCAAGCCCGGGCCCAAGGTGGCCGGCGAGGTGACGCTCGGCAACGGCGGCAGCCGCTACACCGGGCGCTACCGTCTCGGCGGCCGGCTCGCAGTCAACAACCCCTTCGGCATCGGGGACCGGCTGGCTGCCGACCTGTCGGCCACCGATGGCGACCTGTACTACGGCCGCGCGGCCTACGACCTGCCGGTGGGCAGCGACGGCGCCAGGCTCGCCTTCACCGCCGCGCATCTGCGCTATGAACTCGGCGACATCTTTCAAGCGGTCGACGCGTATGGCACGGCCGACGTGCTGGGCGTGGCGCTGTCGTACCCCTTCGTGCGTTCGCGCGCGCTCAGCGTGATCGGCTCGGCCGGCTACCAGCACAAGGCGTTGAAGGACACCGTGCTGTCGCAGACCGTGGACAAGAAGGCCGACCTGCTGGTGGGCGACTTCATCGTCGACATGCGCGACGACGGCGGCAGCACGCGGTTGGCTGCCACGGCAACGGCCGGCCGTCTGTCGATCGACACCGCCACGGCGCTGGCCACCGACGCGGCCACCGCACGCACCGACGGTCAGTTCGCCAAGTTCAACCTGATCGCGCAGCGCAGCCAGGCGCTATGGGGCACGGCCAGCCTGTACGGCATGGTGCAGGGCCAGTTCTCGAACAGCAACCTGGACTCGTCCGAGAAACTGGCGCTCGGTGGCAGCGACGGCGTGCGGGCCTATCCGCAGGGCGAGGCCAGCGGCGACACCGGTTCGCTGCTGCGGGTGGAACTGCGCCAGCCGCTGGCGCAGGGGCTGACCGGCATCGCGTTCTACGACGCAGGCCATGTCGAAATCAACTACCAGCCCTGGACGAGCGGCAACAACAGCCGGTCGATCGCCGGATACGGCCTCGGCCTGAACTGGGCAGGCAGCGGCTGGTTCGCCGAGCTCTACGCCGCCTGGCGCGCCGGCCACGACCTGCCGCACAACGACAGCGACCGCAGTCCCCGCGTCTGGTTCCGCGTCGGCTTCCAGTTCTGACCCGCCCCCCGATCCTGCCCCGCCCCCTTTGACCGTAAGAGTGTCCCCATGAACCGTGCCTACCGCCTTGTCTGGAATCTTCGTACCCTGTCGTGGAGCGTCGCGCCCGAAACCGCCACCGGCCGCGGCAAGAACGGCACCCGCAGCCTGCTGGTCGGTGCCGCGCTGATGTTGGCCGGCGCCAGTGCCGGCGCATTGCCGCAGGGCGGGCAGGTGAGTGCGGGCGGCGGCAGCATCGCAACGCCGAATGCGGCGACGCTCAACGTGCAGCAGACCAGTTCGCGCCTGGCGATCAACTGGCAGAGCTTCGGAATCGGCAACGGCGAGACCGTCAATTTCGCGCAGCCGGGTGCGAGCGCCATCGCGCTGAACCGCGTGCTGGGCACGGACGGCTCGGCCATCCTCGGCCGGCTCAATGCCAACGGGCAGGTGTTCCTGATCAACCCCAACGGCGTGTTGTTCGGTGCCGGCGCGCAGGTCAACGTCGGTGGTCTGGTCGCCTCGACGCTGAACCTGAGCGACAACGACTTCATGGCCGGTCGCTACACCTTCGGCAACGGCAACGGCAACG
>CAIQMJ010000470.1 GCA_903872875.1 uncultured Variovorax sp. | reverse complement strand
CAGCGAGTCGCCGAAGCTCACGCCGCGCAGCCCGTTCTGCGTGTTGCTGATCGAATAGAAGATCGCCGTGGTCGCCTTGTCGGGGTGCGCGACCGCCGCCGTCTCGTCGAGCAGCGGCACGATGCCTTCGCTGATGCGGTCGACCAGCGCCACCTCCACGAAGATCAGCGGCTCGTTCGGCAGCCGCGGATGGAAGAAGCCGTAGCAGCGCCGGTCACCGTCGTCGAGCCGGTTCTTCACGTCCGACCAGCTCTTGATGTCGTGCACCGCCTCGTACTGGATCAGCTTCTCGATCAGCGACGCGGGCGAGTCCCAGCTGATGCGCCGCAACTCGAGGAAGGCGACATCGAACCAGGTGGAGAACAACTGCTCCAGTTCGGCATCGAGCGGTACCAGCCGGCGGTCGGACTTCAGCTGCGGCAGCAGTTCGGCCCGCAGGTCGACCAGGAAGCGCATGCCGCCCGGATCGATCGCAAAGCGCTGCAGCAAGCGCGCGCGCGGCGACGACAGCGCGCGGCGCAACTGCACCTCGGCCTGGCCCTCGTCCGGCGTGCCCACGGCGGCCTCGTGCCGCTCGCGCGCGGTGCGCAGCTTCTTCGGGTCGGGCGCGAAGCGTTCGCTCATCAGCAGCCACAGGTCACGGCGCTCGGCCGGTTCGCAGCCCGCATACCAGCGCACGATCTCGCAGGCTCGGCGGCCTGCTTCGACCTCGCTGATTCGGGCGTCGAGCACCGCTTCGAGCTCGCCCAGCACCCGCCGCAGGGTGCGCGGCGCCATGCCTTCGCCGTGGCGCCGCAGCGTGGCTTCGAGCCGCTCGGCCAGCGAGCGCGGCGGCAGGGCCGGTGTGGCCTTGTCCTTCTTGCCGGCCGCGACGTCAGCCGCTGCCGCATCGCCCTCACCGGCCCCGGGTTTCAGGCGCGAGACCTTGCTCGCGATCCAGGTGGAAGCATTCATGAAGCGATCCTCGATTTCTGTGAAAGGGCCAGCGCGCGCAAGGCTTCGCGCTGGCGGGTCAGGTGGGTGCGCATGGCGGCCTCGGCACCGTCGCTGTCGTGCGCCTTCAGTGCGGCGAACACGGCGAGATGTTCCGACAGGCTCTGATCGAGCCGCCCCGGCGCCCGCAACTGCTGCAGGCGCGCGAGCTTGAGGATCTTGCGCAGGTCGCCGATCACCAGCGCCAGCCAGCGGTTGTCGGCCAGCGTGATGATGGCCTCGTGGATCTGGAAGTTGGTCGCGTAGTAGTCGTTGATGCGCTTGGCGCGCGCATGCCGGGACAGCCGCTCGTGCAGCGCTTCGAGCGCGGCGATGTCGGCGTCGCTGGCGTTGCGTGCGGCCTCCCAGGCGCAGCGGCCTTCGAGCAGCGCGATGACCGGAAAGATCTCGTCGAGATCGCGCTGCGTGACCTCCGCCACGAAGCAGCCGCGGCGCGGCACGTGGCGCAGCAGGCCTTCGGCGGTGAGCACCTTGAGCGCCTCGCGCAAGGGCGTGCGCGAGATCGCCAGCCGCT
>CAIQMJ010000469.1 GCA_903872875.1 uncultured Variovorax sp. | reverse complement strand
GGCAAGGTCAACCCGACGCAGAGTGTAGCGGTCACGATGCTGGCCGCGCAGGTGTTCGGCAACGACGTCGCCATCAACTTCGGCGGTGCATCCGGCAACTTCGAGCTCAACGTGTTCCGCCCGATGGTGGCCCACAACTTCCTACAGAGCGTGCGCCTGCTGGCCGACGGCATGGTGAGCTTCAACGACCATTGCGCCGTCGGCATCGAGCCGAACCGTGAGCGCATCACCGAACTGGTCCAGCGCTCGCTGATGCTGGTGACCGCGCTCAACACGCACATCGGCTACGACAAGGCCGCCTACATCGCCAAGAAGGCGCACAAGGAAGGTTCGAGCCTGCGTGAAGCCGCCGTGGCGTCGGGCCACCTCACTGGCGAGCAGTTCGACCAGTGGGTGGTGCCGGAGAACATGACCGGGCGCTGATCGCCGTCCTGCATGGCCGGCCATGAAAAACCCCGGGCGACCGGGGTTTTTTCATGGGGCTTCGAGGCGCGCCTCAGTGGTGTTTGCCGTTCGGCGTGCCGCTCATCAGCTTGTCGGTGTACGCGATGGCCATCGCCGACAGCAGAAAAGCGATGTGGATTGACGTCTGCGCGATCAGCACGCGGTCGGTGTAGTTGTCGGCGTTGATGAAGGTCTTCAGCAGATGGATCGAGCTGATGCCGATGATCGACAGGCCCAGCTTCACCTTCAGCACAGACGCATTCACGTGGCTCAGCCATTCGGGCTGGTCGCGGTGGCCGTCGAGGTCCATGCGGCTCACGAAGGTCTCGTAGCCACCGACGATCACCATGATCAGCAGGTTGGAGATCATGACCACGTCGATCAATGCCAGCACCACCAGCATGATCACCGTCTCGTTGAGCGTCGTGATCGGCAGGTCGGGCTTGTAGCCGATGCTGCTGACCAGCGCCTGCAGGGCGGTCTGGCTGCCGAACGCGGCCTCCACCAGATGCAGCAGTTCCACGAGGAAGTGGACCACGTAGACGCCCTGCGCAATGATCAGGCCGAGATAGAGCGGAAGCTGGAGCCAGCGACTCGCGAAGATCAGCCGGGGCAGCGGGCGCATCGGCGAACCGCGGCGCGCGGTGGGAGGATCGAAGGGGTCTAGGTCAGGTGCGGACATCGGTGAGGGTGTTCAGGACAACGGTCGCGATTCTAGGATGGCCCCCGTGTCCGGACGATGATGCCCTTGCGGTACTAACATCGTTGCGTCAGTGGCCCGTAAGTGCCTGCATCGACATTACGGCCGCATTCCACACAGCTCCAGGAGACACGCAATGAGCAGCCCCACCCACATCGAATCCGTCCTCGTCGAGAACCGCGTGTTCCCGCCCGATGCGCGCGCGCAGCAGGGCGCGCGCATCAGCGGCATGGCCGCCTACGACGCGCTGTGCGCCGAAGCCGCGAGCGACTTCGAAGGCTTCTGGGCACGCCACGCCCGCGACAACGTCGTATGGACGAAGCCCTTCACGCGCACGCTCGACGAGTCGAATGCGCCGTTCTACAAGTG
>CAIQMJ010000468.1 GCA_903872875.1 uncultured Variovorax sp. | reverse complement strand
GCGCACAGCAGCGCGATGCCGGCATCGCAGGCGGCATCGAGCAGTTGCCAACCCTGGCCGGCTTCGCCGAGCACGGCCCGCGCCGGCACGACGACGCCGTCGAGGTCGACCTGCGCGGCGCGCTGGCCATCGAACGTCCGGTAGCCGCGCCGCGTCAGCCCGGCGGTCGTTGCTGGCACCACGAAGAGCGAGATGCCCTCCTCTTCATGCGGGCGTCCGGCCGTACGCGCGGAAACGATCAGCGTGTCTGCCTCGGCGCCATGCAGCACCACGGTCTTGCTGCCGTCCAGTCGCCAGCCGCCGTCGCACGGCTGCGCCCGGCAGGCGACGTGTTGAAGGTCGTGGCGCGCCGGCCCTTCGCCGAGCGCGCAGGCCAGACGAACATCGCCGGCCGCGACGCGTTCCAGCAGGTCCGCATGCCCGGTGCCGAGTCGCAGGAATGCGCATCCGAGCAAGGTCGCCAAGAGCGGTTCGACAAGCAGCGCCCGCCCCATCTCCTGCATGGCGACCATCAGATCGACACCGCTGCCACCGAGCCCGCCCTGGTCCTGCGGCACCGCCAGCGCGACGATGCCCAGGTCGGCCAACGCCGCCCAGTCCGCGGTGTCGGTGCCGGCATCGCCTTGCGCGATCTTCTGGCGGTGCTCGAAGGTGTAGGAACGCTCGACCCATTTGCGCAGCGCGTGCGCAAACTGCTGTTGTTCGTCGGAAAGATCGAAGTCCATCGGTGTCCGTCTCGTCTCTCTAGAGCCCCAGCACCTGCTGGGCAATGATGTTTTTCTGGATCTCGGTCGAGCCGCCATAGATGGTGGTCGAGCGGCACTGGAAGTAGGCCGATGCAAGCCCGGCCGCTTCGCCGTCGCTGCCTGCGAACTGCGCGCTGTGCCCTTCGAGATAGGCTGGATCGAAGGGCAGCGCAGCCGGCCCCGCAACCTTCATCGTCAATTCGGTCAGGCGCTGCTGGACTTCGGTGCCAGTGATCTTGAGCATCGATGCGAGCGGGCCGGGGGCGCCCGACGACTGTGTCGCAACGCGCAGCACGGTGAGCTCGAGCGCCATCAGTTCGACCTCCAGGCGCGCCACCTCCGCGGCAAACAGCGGGCTGTCGATCAGCGTTCCGCCACGATGCGGCTGCCGGCCCGCCAGGCTCTTCAGATAGCCGAGTTCGCGCCGGGAGCGGCCGACACCCGCAATGCTGGTGCGCTCGTGGCCGAGCAGGTATTTGGCGTAGATCCAGCCCCGGCCTTCTTCTCCAATGAGGTTGCCGACGGGCACTTCGACGTCCTCGAAGAAGACATCGTTCACGTCGGCCTCGCCATGCAGCAGGACGATGGGCCGCACGCTGATGCCCGGCGTGCGCATGTCGACCAGCAGGAAGGAGATGCCCTCCTGTTTGCGGCCGTCGCTGTGGTTGCGGACCAGGCAGAACATCATGTCGGCATGCTGGGCCAGGGTCGTCCAGGTCTTCTGTCCGTTGAGCACGTAATGGTCGCCGCGGCGCTGCGCACGCAGCCGCAGCGAAGCGAGGTCCGAGCCGGCACCGGGCTCCGAGTACCCCTGGCACCACCAGTCGTCGCAGGACAGGATGCGAGGCAGATAGCGCGTCTTCTGCTCCGGCGTGCCGTAGGCCATGATGACCGGGCCGACCATGCTGATGCCGAATGGCTGGATGCCGGGGCTGCCTGCGCGGCTGCTCTCTTCGTCCCAGATGTGCTGCTGCACCGGCGACCATCCCGTGCCGCCGTGTTCCACCGGCCAGCTCGTGCCGGCCCAGCCGCGTTCGTTCACGATGCGATGCCAGCGCACATGGTCTTCCCGGCCCAACCGCTTGTGATGAACCACCTTGTCCCGGATGTCGGCCGGCAATGCCGACGTCACGAATTCGCGCACCTCACTGCGAAACGCCTGATGCTCAGGCGTGTCGTTGAACTTCATGGATGTCCCCTTGTGCAGATGGACTTGCAAAGCAACATTGATGCCTTGCCGATGAAGGGACGACACGGCATGCAGGCCTCTCCCGAAGACCGCACCATGCCGCATTCGCCGCGCCGCCGATGTGTCCGCACCGCAGACATTCGAGACGCGCGTCGACCCTGACGAGGACACTCGCTATAGCCCGAGGACACGCGAGAACACCCCTGTGAGAGTCATGCGGACATCGCACACGCATGGCATCGAATTTGCGTTGTGAGCATCGAGAGCGCCGATCGCTCCATCAATGAATCACAGGAGACAACAACCTTGAGCAACAAGTCCGAGACCCCTTCCGCAGCACTCGGCTTCGACCCCGCAGGCGAAGCCGTGAGACGCCACCTGCTAGGTGACGAGACCTTCGATCGCGCGGTCGCCGCCATGACCCCGTTCGACCGCGAGTACCAGCTGTTCGTGACCAATCAGATCTTCGGGCGCACCTGGGCCCGCGGCATCCTGAGCGAGCAGCAGCTCGGCCTGATCAATCTCGGGATGCTCGCCGGCCGGGCCCGCATGGAAGAGTTCGAGCTGCATTTCCGGATCGCGCTGAAGGTCACCAAGGTACCGCTGATTCAGCTGCGCGAAGTACTTCTGCACATCGGCATGTACTGCGGCATTCCGATTGCACGCGATTGCTTCGTCATTGCGCGCCGGGTTCTCAAGGAGGAAGAGGTCGACCTGTCCGTGCTCGACGAACCCAGCGAGAGCGGCAAGTGAACGCGCCCGTCGACGAGAAGATGTTCCGGCTCGATGGCCGGATCGCAGTCATCACCGGCGCGGCGGGGGGCATCTGCAGCGCAATTGCACGGGCCTATGCGAACGTGGGCGCTCGCGTGGCCTGCCTCGACCACGATGCCGCGGCCGCGCAGGCCCTGGCCGCCGCGATCCGCGAGTCGGGTGGCGATGCCATCGGACTGGCCTGCGACGTGAGCGACGAGCGCTCGACCATCGATGCGGCTGCGCAGGTGCGAGAACAGCTCGGCCGGCCGGCGATCCTGGTCAACGGTGCCGCCGTGCTGGACCACTCGGGGACCATCCTCGAGATCGATCCGCAGGAATGGCAGCGCGTGCTGAGCGTCAACCTCACGGGTGCGTATCTGATGTCGCGCGCCGTGTTGCCGGCCATGATCGAAGCGGGCGGCGGCAGCGTCATCCACATCGCGTCGATGCACGGTTCGGTCGGACGTGCCAGCCGGGTGTCGTACACGACGGCCAAGGCGGCGCTGATCATGCTGGCGAAGAACATGGCCATCGACCATGCCGACCAGGGTGTCCGCGTCAACACGCTGTCGCCCGGTGCAGTGGCGACCCGTCGCATCACCTTCCGCTACGGCGACGA
This sequence comes from uncultured Variovorax sp., assembly GCA_903872875.1. Classification (GTDB taxonomy): domain Bacteria; phylum Pseudomonadota; class Gammaproteobacteria; order Burkholderiales; family Burkholderiaceae_C; genus Variovorax. Next base: position 1,586 of record CAIQMJ010000468.1, on the reverse strand, counting down.
TGCCGAGGCCAAGCTGAAGGAAGTGGCGCAGAAGTACCTGATGAAGCGCTTCGCCCATCCCGACGAGATGACGGGTGCCGCGTTGTTCCTTGCAAGCGACGCATCGTCTTACATGACGGGCTCCGACCTGCTGGTCGACGGTGGCTACTGCGCCGCATAGGCGTCGCGCACCGACTTTCAAAAACCTTCACCCGCAGCAGGACCGACGGTGTCGAAACGACGCCGCGGAGGCCGCTGCATTCTTCTGATGATTGGAGACAAACACATGTTCACTCGAAAGATGTATCAGTGCATCCGGTTCGCGGCTGCAGCCTGCCTCGCCGTGGCCGGCATCAATGCCAGCGCGCAGGCCTACCCTTCCCGGCCCATCATCCTGGTCTCACCCTATCTCGCCGGTGGTTCGGCTGATGCGGTTGCGCGCGCAATTGCTGAGTCCGCGGCCAAGGACCTCGGGCAACCTGTCGTCGTCGAGTCCAAGCCCGGCGCAGAAGGGTTGATCGGCGCCACCGATGTGCAGAACGCCCGCCCCGACGGCTATCGGGTGCTGTGGGGTGGCGCCGGTTCATTGATGATTCCGCCGGCATTGCGCAAGAGCCCGCCTTTCGATCCGGTCGTCGCGTTCACGCCGGTCGCCGCATCGGTCGACTTCTCGTTCTTTCTCTATGTGCATCCGAGCTTTCCCGCGAAGACGACGAAGGAGTTCATTGCCTACGTGAAGGCCAATCCGGGCAAGGTGAGTTATGCGACCGGCAATAACCAGGGGCTTCTGACCATGGCCGACATGGAGAAGAAATACGGCCTGGAAATGGTCCGCGTGCAATACAAGGGAGAAGTCGGCGCCGCCGCGGATTTGCTGACCAACCGGGTGCAGGCGATCTGGGCGACGACGTCGATCCTCAACTTCGCCAAGGAAGGAAAGCTCCGGGTTCTGTCGACGACGCTCACCAAGCGCAGCGAACTCCTGCCCGACGTTCCCACCCTGCGCGAGGAAGGCATCGCCGGCGGCGAATTCGGCGGCGGATGGCTCGGCATCTTCGGCCCTGCCGGACTGCCGAAGCCCATCGTCCAGCGGCTCAATACCGCCTTCGTGAAGGCATTCAACAGTCCGGACGTGCAGGGCAAGCTGCGCGACAACGGACTCGTCTACACGCCCTACAACACGCCCGAGGAATTGGCGCAGTACGTGAAGGCGCAGCGGGAAATCTACCGCAAGACTGCGACGGAATTGAATCTCGTCCAGGACTGATACGCGGATCCACAGCAGGAGAACCACCATGATTCGAATTGAAAACTTGCGCGCCATCGGCCGTGTTGCCGGTCTGTGTCTCGCGCTGTCCATCCTGCCTGACACTGCGCAGACGTTCCCTGCCCGACCCGTCACGCTGGTGGCGAGCACTGCGTCCTCGGGTGACACTTCAGCGCCTTAACGCCTCATCCGATTCATCACTTCTCTTGCCCGCAGATTTTTTCCGTCCGTTCCGGGATTGGTCCATAGCCATGCGCCACGGTTGCGACGCGCCGGCCCGGTTGTTCTCAGTTGTCAGCGAGTCCTCTTAGGCCCCTTTAGACGTTGGCCGGAGCATTTG
>CAIQMJ010000467.1 GCA_903872875.1 uncultured Variovorax sp. | reverse complement strand
GCCTCGCTGGTGGTGAGGACTTCGCGCTCCTTGGACAGCCCGGATTCCATGTCCGCCATGCGGGTTTCGAACGCGGCTCTCGACAGTTCGATCTCGCCCAGCCGGATAGCTATGGCCTCCATGCTGGCTGCGCACAGTTGCTCGTCGACCTGGAGTGCCGCCTCGGCCTCCTCAACGGCGCCCTCGTGCGCGCCGGCCCTCTCGCGCACCCTTGCCTCGATCGCTTCGGCCTGGGTACGCAGGATCCCCGTCCGCTTGTTGAGGCGTTCTCGCTCCAGCTTCGGATCCTTGTCGACGTGGGCAAAAGGCGCCGTTGGGATCTGGCGGCGCATCTCCCGCTGAAGCTCGACAACAAGCAGGCCGTACTCGATCTCGATGACGTCAAGCTGCGCCTTGAAAACCTCTACGGCCAGCTCGAGCGCGAAGTCGACATCCTGAACGTCGACAAGAAGATCCGCGGCCGCGTCAAGCGGCAGATGGAGAAGAACCAGCGCGACTTCTACCTTAACGAGCAGGTCAAGGCGATCCAGAAGGAACTGGGCGAGGGCGAAGACGGCGCCGACATCGAGGAGATCGAGAAGAAGATCAAGCTCGCCAAGATGCCGAAGGACGCGCTGAAAAAGGCCGAAGGCGAGTTGAAGAAGCTCAAGCTGATGTCGCCAATGTCTGCAGAAGCCACGGTCGTGCGCAACTACATCGACGTGCTGATCGGTCTGCCCTGGAGCAAGAAGACCAAGATCAAGCATGACCTTGCCAACGCCGAGGCGGTGCTCAACGAGGACCACTATGGCCTCGACAAGGTCAAGGATCGCATCCTGGAATATCTTGCGGTGCAGCAGCGCGTCGACAAGGTCAAGGCGCCGATCCTGTGCCTGGTCGGCCCACCGGGCGTCGGCAAGACCTCGCTCGGACAGTCGATCGCCAAAGCGACTGGCCGCAAGTACACCCGCATGGCATTGGGTGGAATGCGTGACGAGGCCGAAATCCGCGGCCACCGCCGCACCTACATCGGCGCGTTGCCGGGCAAGGTATTGCAGGGTCTGACGAAGATCGGCACGCGCAATCCGCTGTTCCTGCTCGACGAGATCGACAAGCTGGGCACCGATTTCCGAGGCGATCCGTCGAGTGCGTTGCTCGAAGTGCTCGACCCCGAGCAGAACCACACCTTTGGCGATCACTATGTCGAGGTCGACTTCGATCTGAGCGACGTGATGTTTGTCGCCACGTCGAATTCGATGAACATTCCCCCGGCGCTGCTGGACCGGATGGAAGTCATCCGCCTCTCGGGCTATACCGAGGACGAGAAGACGAACATCGCGCTCAAGTACCTGCTGCCCAAGCAGATGAAGAACAACGGCGTGAAAGACAGTGAGTTGCTGGTCACGGAAGAAGCCATCCGCGACATGGTGCGCTACTACACCCGTGAAGCGGGCGTGCGTTCGCTCGAGCGTGAGCTCTCCAAGATCTGCCGCAAGGTGGTTAAGGGCCTGCTGCTCAAGAAGATGACGCCCAAGGTGGTGGTGACCGGTGAGAACCTGGACCAGTTCCTGGGCGTGCGCAAGTACACCTATGGCCGTGCCGAGCAACAGAACCAGGTGGGTCAGGTCGTTGGCCTGGCCTGGACCGAGGTGGGTGGCGATCTGCTGACCATCGAAGTTGCCTTGATGCCCGGCAAGGGCAACATCACCCGCACCGGCTCGCTGGGCGACGTGATGAAGGAGTCCGTCGAGGCCGCCCGCACGGTGGTGCGCAGCCGCTCCAGGGCGCTGGGCATCAAGAACGAGGTGTTCGAGAAGAACGACATCCACATCCATGTGCCCGATGGCGCGACGCCCAAGGACGGCCCGAGTGCCGGCGCGGCCATGACCACCGCCTTTGTCTCGGCGCTCACCGGCATTCCGGTGCGCAGTGATGTGGCCATGACGGGCGAGATCACCTTGCGTGGCGAAGTGACGGCCATCGGTGGCTTGAAGGAAAAGCTGCTGGCGGCCTTGCGGGGTGGCATCAAGACGGTGCTGATCCCGGAGGAAAACGTCAAGGACCTGCAGGAGATCCCCGAGAACGTGAAGAACGGCCTCGAGATCGTGCCCGTCAAGTGGATCGACAAGGTGTTGGAGGTGGCTCTGGAGCGTGTTCCGGCCCCGCTGACGGACGAGGAAGTGGCGGCCAGCACGGCGGCTGCTGCCGCGCCGGCGCCGGCAGTGGCCCCAGACGGCCTGAAGCACTGAAAGTGCCTTGCTCAAATTTCGCCCCGTGAGTCCTGATGGGCGCGAAATTTGGGCTATAATTTTTGGATCGCAGCAAGCTTGGTAGCCAGGGTTGCTGAGAATGCGGGAATAGCTCAGTTGGTAGAGCGCAACCTTGCCAAGGTTGAGGTCGAGAGTTCGAGACTCTTTTCCCGCTCCAGATT
>CAIQMJ010000466.1 GCA_903872875.1 uncultured Variovorax sp. | reverse complement strand
TGGAAGACTGGCAGGCCGGCGGTCAGAAGCAGGCGCTCATCGACCGCCTGCGCGACATCTACGGTCCGGACGAAGAGCTGCCGGACACCGAAGAAGAGCTGATCGAACTGGCCAAGAACCTGGGCAAGGGCGTTCCGATCGCCACCCCCGTGTTCGACGGCGCGCGCATGGACGATATCGAGGACCACCTCGAAATGGCCGGCGTGAACCGCTCGGGTCAGTCGATCCTGTTCGACGGCCTGACCGGCGAGCAGTTCAAGCGTCCGGTCACGGTCGGCTACATCTACATGCTGAAGCTGCACCACCTGGTCGACGACAAGATCCACGCCCGTTCGATCGGTCCGTACTCGCTCGTCACGCAACAGCCGCTGGGTGGTAAGGCCCAGTTCGGCGGTCAGCGCTTCGGGGAAATGGAAGTGTGGGCTCTGGAAGCCTACGGCGCGGCCTACACCCTGCAGGAAATGCTGACGGTGAAGTCCGACGACGTGGCCGGCCGGACCAAGGTCTACGAGTCGATCGTCCGCGGCGACGACACGTTCGAAGCCGGTATCCCGGAGAGCTTCAACGTGCTGGTCAAGGAAATGCGCTCGCTCGGCCTGAACGTCGAGCTGGAGAACAGCTGATCCGGATCTCCCTCCCCGCCTGCCCCTCTTAGGAAGGGTGGCCGGGGAGGGGCCTCCTTTCAGCCCGCTCTCCCTCAAGAATTTTCGCGGGAAACCCCGCAGAAGGAACCAAGATGAACCAGGAAGTCCTGAACATCTTCAATCCGGTCCAGGCCGCTCCGACCTTCGACCAGATCCGCATCTCGCTCGCTTCGCCGGAAAAGATCCGTTCGTGGTCGTTCGGCGAGATCAAGAAGCCCGAGACCATCAACTACCGCACGTTCAAGCCCGAGCGTGACGGCCTGTTCTGCGCCCGTATCTTTGGCCCGACCAAGGACTACGAATGCCTGTGCGGCAAGTACAAGCGCATGAAATACAAGGGCATCATCTGCGAAAAGTGCGGTGTTGAAGTCACCCTGGCGCGCGTCCGTCGCGAGCGCATGGGCCACATCGAACTGGCCTCGCCGGTCGCCCACATCTGGTTCCTGAAGTCGCTGCCCTCGCGCATCGCCATGATGCTCGACATGCCGCTGAAGGACATCGAGCGCGTCCTCTACTTCGAATACTACATCGTCACCGAGCCGGGCCTGACGCCGCTGAAGCAGCACCAGCTGCTCAGCGAAGACGACTACATGCGCGCCCAGGAAGAGTACGGCGACGACAGCTTCACCGCCGAAATCGGCGCCGAGGCCATCCAGAACCTGCTGAAGGCCATCGACCTCGAAAAAGAGGCCGAGCGTCTGCGCGAGGAACTGGCCGGCACCGTGTCGGACATGAAGCAGAAGAAGTTTTCGAAGCGCCTGAAAATCCTGGAAGCCTTCCAGGAGTCGGGCAACCGTCCCGAATGGATGGTGCTGACGGTCGTTCCGGTGATCCCGCCGGAATTACGTCCGCTGGTGCCGCTGGACGGCGGCC
>CAIQMJ010000465.1 GCA_903872875.1 uncultured Variovorax sp. | reverse complement strand
GACGTCGATGCGCAGATCCAGGCGGCCTACGGACCCGGCGGCGTGGCACCGACCGATCCGACGTCCACCGCCTTCGCAATCTATTACGGCAGCTACCACGGTGTCTACGAGCCTCCGTTCTGCCATGCGAGGGCAAGGGCCCTGTTCGACACCGTGAAATAGGCTCTCCCCCAGGCTTCGGCGCACTGCGCGTCGCCTCTCTCGCCAACCCCCTTCCGGGGGCGACACCAGCGGCCCGGCCAAGCCGGTTCCGCGGTGTCTCTGGTATGGGAAGAGCCCGTTGCGTTTATTCCGACAGGGGAATCGGCAGGCCGAGCAGCGCGGCGGTGAAATCCGCCGTGGCGCGCACGGCCTCGATGGTCGGGCCGGTGATGTTCAGGTGGCCCATCTTGCGGCCACGGCGCGCCTCGGTCTTGCCGTAGAGGTGCAGGTGCGTGCCGTCGAGCGCCAGCACGTCGGCCCAGGGTGGCTCGACAGCGGTGTCGCCATCGATGAACCACAGGTCGCCCAGCAGGTTCAGCATCAGCGCCGGGCTGTGCTGGCGGGGCACGGTCAACGGCAGGCCGGCGAGCGTGCGCACCTGCAACTCGAACTGCGACACGTCGCTCGCATCCATCGACCAGTGGCCGCTGTTGTGCGGACGCGGCGCCATCTCGTTCACGACCATCGAGCCATCGGCCAACACGAAGAATTCGACGCACAGCACGCCGACGTAGTCCAGGCCCTCGGCGATCGACCGCGTGGCAGCGGTCGCGCGCGCGGCAAGCTCGGCCGGCAGGTTGTCCCGATGCACTTCGGTGACCGCGAGGATGCCGTCGCGGTGCAGGTTGCGCTGCACCGGCAGGGACACCATGTCGCCGTCATGGCCACGCGCGACGATCACAGAGCATTCGAAGTCGAGCGGCAACAGCTTCTCGAGCACGCAGGCCACGCCGCCGGTCGCATGCCAGCCGGCGGCCAGCTCGGCGGTCGTGCGCACGCGCTGCTGGCCCTTGCCGTCGTAGCCGAGCCGGGCGGTCTTCAGGATGCCGGGAAGCAGATGCTCTGGCACCGCGGCCAGCTGATCGGCGTTCTCGATGACCGCATACGGCGCGCATTCGACGCCGCAGCGCACGAAGTGCGCCTTCTCGCGGATCCGGTCCTGCGCGATCGCAACGGACGATCCGGCCGGCGACACCGGCCGCGCCGCGGCGAGGTGATCGAGCGAAGGCGCAGGCACGTTCTCGAACTCGGTGGTGATGGCATCCGCCAGCCCCGCAAGACGCGCCAGGCCGTCGATGTCGTCATAGGCGGCGTGGACGTGGTGATGGCTCACGCGGCCGGCCGGACTGCTGCCGTCGGGGTCCAGCACGGCGGTGAAGTAGCCCATGCGTTGCGCGCTGTGCGCGAACATGCGGCCGAGCTGGCCGCCGCCGAGCACGCCGAGCGTCGCGCCCGGCAGCAGCGGCGGGCCGGGCCGGAAGCCCGGGCGGGTGCTGCCGCTCACAGGGCGCCTCCGCCCGGCGGCGGCAGCTCCATCGCCTCGGCCGCAGCGGTCTGGCGGGCGCGGAAGGCGTCGAGCTGCGCGCGCAGCGCCGGGTCGTTCACCGCGAGCATCGAGATCGCGAACAGCGCCGCGTTGGCAGCGCCCGCCGTGCCGATGGCGAAGGTCGCGACCGGCACGCCCTTGGGCATCTGCACGATGCTGTAGAGCGAATCGACGCCCTGCAGATGGCGGCTCGCGACCGGCACGCCGAGCACCGGCACCGTGGTCTTCGACGCCAGCATGCCCGGCAGGTGCGCGGCGCCGCCGGCGCCCGCGATGATGGCCGCGAGGCCGCGCAGGGCGGCACTGTCGGCGTAGGCGAAGAGTTGATCGGGCATGCGGTGGGCCGAGACCACGCGAGCTTCGTGGGCGATGCCGAATTGCTGGAGAATCTCGACCGCGTGACGCATCGTCTCCCAGTCGGAGTTCGATCCCATCACCACGCCGACCTGGATTGTTTGGTTCATGGTTCCAATTTTACGTTTCACCCCCAACTGCTCCCGATGATCGACATCACCCTCGAAAACTTCCAGGCCGAACTGATCGAAGGCTCGGCAACCACCCCGGTGCTGCTGGACATCTGGGCCGAATGGTGCGGTCCGTGCAAGCAGCTCGGCCCCGTGCTCGAAAAACTCGAGACCGAATACGACGGCCGCTTCACGCTGGCCAAGCTCGACGCCGACAAGGTGCCGCAGATCTCGAGCCAGCTCTCACAGATGTTCGGCGTGCGCAGCATCCCGTTCTGCGTGATGTTCGTCGGCGGCCAGCCGGTCGATGGCTTCGTCGGCGCGATTCCTGCCGAGAAAATCCGCGAGTTCCTCGACAAGCACGTGCCGGCCGCGGCCGAACTCGAGGCCGCCGCCGAGGAAGAAGCCGCGCTGGATGCGTTGGCCGAGGGCGACACCGAAGGCGCGCTCGAGAAGCTCCAGCACGCGGTCGCGACCGATCCGGCCAACGACGATGCGCGCTTCGACTACGTCAAGCTGCTGCTGCAGCTCGGCCGCACGGACGACGCCAAGGTCGCGTTCGCGCCGGTGATCTCCAAGACCGGGCTGGTGCGCCGCTTCGACGCGCTGCAGCGCTGGATGAACGCGATCGATTTCGCCACGCCGGTCACGGGCGATGCGCCCACGCTGGCCGGTTTCGACGCGAAGATCGCAGCTGTCAAGCGCGACTTCGACGCCCGCTTCGGGCGTGCGCAGCTGCTGATGAACGGCCAGCGCTGGACCGACGCGATGGACGAGCTCCTCGAAATCCTGATGCGCGACAAGAGCTGGAACGAGGAAGCCGCACGCAAGACCTATGTGGCGATCCTCGAACTCATCGAGCCGCCCAAGGTCAAGGTCGCCGACGGCCAGATTCCGCCCGACGACCCGACGGTCGCGACCTATCGCCGCCGGCTCAGCTCCGTCGTGCTGAGTTGATGCGGTTGGCATGAAATGTACGCATCGCGTACATTTCATGCATGACGATTCCCCAGCAAAGCTTTCTCCGCGACGCCATGCGGCGTCTCAACCTCACCCGCGAGGCCTTCGCCCAACGCATCGGCGTGAGCCGACGTGCACTCGACACCTGGCTTTTGCCCGAAGGTTCACAAGAATCGCGCGGCATGCCGGAAATCGTGCAGCGCTTCGTCTCGGAGATCCTGGCTGCCCAGTCCGGCTCGGAGGCTACGCAAAGCGTATATTCAAGCGCACTGCGTGACCGCATCCTGTTCGAAGGGCGCCCGCAACTGCTTTCGGTCGACCAGTTCTCACGCGAGTCGGTGGAGGCACTGTTCCGGGTGGCCGACACGATGCAGCCGATCGCACGCCGCCAGAAGATCTGCCGCGTGCTCGAAGGCGCGGTGCTGGGCAACCTGTTCTTCGAGGCCAGCACCCGCACGCGCGTGAGTTTCGGTGCCGCCTTCTGCAGGCTCGGCGGCTCGGTCTGCGACACGACCGGCTTCACCTTCTCGTCGATGGCCAAGGGCGAGTCGATCTACGACACCAGCCGCGTGATGAGCGGCTATGTCGACGCGCTGGTCGTGCGTCATCCAGACCAGGGTTCGGTCGCCGAATTTGCGCGCGCCACGAACATTCCGGTGATCAACGGCGGTGACGGCGCGGGCGAGCATCCGAGCCAGGCGCTGCTCGATCTGTACACCATTCAGCGTGAGTTCTCGCGCCTCGGCAAGATTGTCGACGGCGCCCATATCGCGCTGGTCGGCGACCTGAAATACGGGCGCACCGTGCATTCGCTGGTCAAGCTGCTGGCGCT